>JAEYTM010000073.1 GCA_023434015.1 Pseudomonadota bacterium
GCCCCGACCCCCCCCCGGGGGCCGCCGCCTCTGCACGAGGCGCCCCTCAGAGGATACGGGAGGCCCGGGTGAACCGCAGGACCCTGATGCTCGGCGCCGCGGCGGCCGGCCTGGCCGCGCGGTCCGCCTCGGCCGGCAACGCCCCGGGCGTGCCGATGATCGACGGCACCTCGCACATCTGGGACCCGGGCCGGCCGATCAGCACGCCGCACAATCCGAACGGCCGGGGGATGAGCGCCGCCGAACTGCGCGCCCGGGCGCCCGACGGCGTGGTTGGCGCGGTGGTGATCGAATCCAGCCCCTGGATCGAGGACAATCTGTGGCTGCTGGACGCGGTGCGGGACGAGCCGTTCGTCGTCGGCGTGGTCGGCAACCTGCGGCCCGACGACCGGGATTTCCCGGCCTATGTCGAGCGCTACAACCGCGACCCCCTGTTTCTCGGCGTGCGGCACGGCAACGTCTGGCCGGGATACGATCTGCCGGCGCAGATCCGGGACCCGCAGTTCCTGGCGCGGCTGAAGCTGTTGGCCGAGGCCGACCTCGTGCTCGACGTCGCTAATCCGCGGCTGGATCTGCTGCAGGCGGTGTTGCGCATCAACGACGCGGTCCCGGACCTGCGCATCATCGTCGATCACCTGGCGGGCTATAAGCCGCGGCCGGCCGACGAGGCGGGCCTGGAGCTCGTGCTGCGTGAATACGCCGGCCGCCCCAACGTCTACGGCAAGATGAGCGGGCTGGTCCGGGCGCGGCCCGACGAGCCGGCGGCGGTCACGGTCGCCGCCAATCGCCCACGGCTGGACCGTTTCTACGAAGCCTTCGGGTCCGGGCGCGTGATGGGCGGAAGCTTCGCCCCGGCCAATGTGGCCATGTACGTCGAATACATGAAGGGCCGGCCCCGCGAGACGGCCGAACACTTCTTCTGGAAAACGTCCGCCGCCGTCTACCGGTGGGCGCCGCGCGCGGCCAACCAGCCGCGGCTGTCGTGAACAGGTCGCTTCCGGCGGGCCCCCGACAGGGCTAGATTTTCGGTAACAAAACAAAATGTTGGGGAGAGACGATATGGACAGGCGCGGATTTCTGACGGCGGGCGCGGCCCTCGCGGCGTGCGGCGGCGTCCTGCCGCGGCTGGCCTGGGCGCAGGAGCGCTCGAAACTGAAGATCACCGACATCCGGCTGGTCCGGACCCGGTCCACCCTGCCGCCGATCACCGGCCGCCCGCCAGCCGACGCCTGGCAGGGCGACGGCAGCGAGGTCGCCAATCCGATGTCGATCTACCCCGAGTTCAAGCCGATGCGCAGCACCTTCCGCGCGCAGAACGTGCCGAGCTTCACGGTCGAGGTGGTCACGGACAAGGGCGTGACCGGCGTCGGCACGGGCGGTCCCGGCGGCGGGCCGATCGTCACCGGCCATCTGGCGCAACTGCTGATCGGTCGCGATCCGTTCGAGATCGAGCGCAACTGGGACATCTGCTGGCGCGCCACCATGTCCTACGGCCGCGCCGGGGTGACGATGAACGCCATCAGCGGGCTGGATAACGCCCTGTGGGACCTGGTCGGCAAGGCGCTGGGCGTGCCGGTCCACCAGCTTCTCGGCGGGCGGGTCCGCGACCGCATCCCGATGTACGCCACCGGCAACGACATCGAGTACCACGCGTCTCTCGGCTTCACGAAGCTGAAGCTCGCCATCCCCCACGGCCCGGCCAGCGGCCGCGCCGGCATGCATGAGAACGCGAAGCTGGTGGAGCGGGCCCGCAAGGTGCTCGGCCCCGACGGCGAGATCATGCTCGACTGCTGGATGGCCTGGACCGAGGACTACACCATCGAGATGGCCCGCATGCTCGAGCCCTACCGCATCTACTGGATGGAGGAGGTGCTGCAGCCGCACGACTACGAGGGCTTCGGCCGCCTCAACGCGGCGATCAAGTCCACCCGTATCGCCACCGGCGAGCACGAGTACGGCCGCTACGGCTTCCGCCGCCTGCTGGAGGCCAACGGGGCGGCGATCTGGCAGCCGGACCTGGCGTGGTGCGGGGGCATGACCGAGATGCGGCGCATCGGGGCGCTGGCCGCGGCATATGACATTCCGGTCATCCTGCACGGCGGGGCCAACGGGCCCGGCGCGCACTGGTCCATCGCCAACGTCAATTCGCCCTGGGTGGAACTGTTCGGCCCTGCGCCGCAGCGGACCCCGGCCGCGATCAGGCGCCTGGAGGAGACCTACAACATCACCCGCGGGCCCGAGGGTCTTTACATGAATCCGAGCGACGAGCCGGGCTTCGGCGGCAGCTATGTCGTGGAGCCGCTGGCCTGAGGTGTTGGACCGGCCGGTCTCAATAAATGAGACCGTCTACGCGATTGTAGGACGAACTTTGCTTGGCGCGGATTTCGGCTAGAATGGCCGGGTGGCGCCACGCCTCGACCGCAGACGACGAAGCCCTGTCACGAGCCGCCATCCAGAAGCGGTCCGACGGAGCGTTGGAGGATCCATGGGACAGCATCGGCTTTCCAGACGGTTCGCAGCCGCGATCGCCGGCGGCGTCCTGGGCCTGAGCGCCGGCGCGCCCTCCGCGGCGCCCGGCACGCCCCTGCTGGACGCGGCCAGGGACGATCTGGCGTCCAGCGTCGCCGCCCTGCTGAAGCAGCGGACCGACGTCAACGTCCGCGACGAGGTCGGCGCGACCCCGCTGGCCTGGGCGGTGCTGCGCAGCAACCCCGCCAATGTGAAGCAGCTGCTCCAGGCCGGGGCGGACCCGAACCTCGTTGACGTCAACGGCATGGGTCCGCTGGCCCTGGCCATCGAAAGCGACAATCTGGAGATCGCCGGCCTGCTGCTGGCCAAGGGCGCCGATCCGAACCTGCCGCGCGGCGCCGGAGAGACGCCGCTGATGAGCGCGACGCGGCTGAAATCCAAGGCCATGGTGCGCCTGCTGCTCGACCACGGCGCGTCGCCGAACGCGCAGGAGAAGAAGTTCGGCCAGACCGCTCTGATGTGGGCCGCCGGAGAGCCGGAGATCGTCCGGATGCTGCTCGACAAGGGCGCGGACATCCGGACGGTGAGCCGGAGCTGGGAGGTCACGGCGACGCGCTACACGCCGATCACCAACACCCTCGGCCTGACGGGCATCCCCTGGAACCACGACGGGGAATACACCACCCGGGCCGGCGGTTATGGGCCGCTGCATTTCGCGGTGCAGAACGCCGACATCGAGTCGGTAAAGATGCTGCTGGACGCCGGGGCCGACGTGAACCAGCCGGCCGCCGACGGCTCGACGCCGCTGCTGATCGCCCTGTTCAAATGGGTGCGGAACGGCCAGCAGACCCGCATCACCTCCGGCGGCATCGTCGGCTCACCCGACCTGAACTATGTCTCCGACCTGAAGCTGGCCGATCTCCTGCTCGACCGCGGGGCGAAGGCCAATGTGGCCAGCGACCTGGGCTATACGCCCCTGCACGGCGCGGTCCTGGGTCTGGTCATGACCCAGCCCGGCGGCATCTTCGGGTTGGCCTTCAATCCGAAGCGCTCCGATCCCGAGCGCCCGCGTCCCAAGCCCGCCGCAAACGACGAAGAGTACCTGCCCTTGATCCGGCGCCTGCTCGAGGCCGGGGCGGACCCGAACCGCAAGACCGTGCAGCCCGCCCAGGGGCCCGTGAACGCCGTGCGCACCGATCCGACGCCGCCGGGCTCGACCCCGTTCCACATCGCCGCGGCCGCCCACAGCGCCAAGCTGGTGACCCTGATGGCGCAGCATCGCGCCGACCCCAACATCCTGCGCGACGACGGCCATTCGCCGTTCAGCGTGGCGGTGATGAGCAACAACCTGCCGGTGGTGCAGGCGATGGTCGCGGGCGGGGCGGACATCCGCCAGATCTTCAACACCATCGACGAGTTCCCTGACCCGGTGGAATCCAAGACCCAGCAGCGCAAGGGACAATCCATCCTGCACATCGCCGGCGCGGCCGGAGCCGACTGGACCATCCCCTACCTGGCGTCCCAGGGGGCTCCGGTGAACCTGCGCAACAACCTGGGCGAGACGGCCTTCGACATCGCCGATTCCCAGGAACGCTATCGTTTCGCCCGTATGATGGAAGGGCGAAGTGGCGCGGACAAAGATGGTCTGAAGCGCGAGACCCAGACTTCAGCGCTGTTGCGCAGATGAGAAACAGCAACGTTTCAGGCAATTAAATTGAGCGTCGCTCTCACTTCATGAGATTTGACGATTTATTCTGGGATAATCTCGTTGAACGCGGGCGGTCGCGCCCATAGTTTGAAAGTGCATACAATGGCGCGTTGTAAAGCCGCGCTTGTTCGGAGGAACGATGGCGAAGCGGCTTGAGCTTGAGAGGCCGGAAGGTCCGGCGCCGGGCGTTCAGT
>JAEYTM010000088.1 GCA_023434015.1 Pseudomonadota bacterium
AACTCCCGCGTCGCATCGAACAGGGCCGCCGTCGCCCGGGCGCGGGCCTGGGCGCGCGCCGCCTGGTCGCGCACCCGGCCGGTCAGGCTGCCGGTCAGCATGGCCACCGCCAGGAACACCATCAGCGTCAGCACGTCCTCGGCCTCGAAGGTCAGGCTGAAGCGCGGGTCGGTCAGGAAGAAGTTGTAGCTGAAGAAGGCCAGGATCGCCGCGAAATAGGCCGGGCCGGAGCCCAGCCAGAAGGCCGCGAGCAGCACGCCGGCCAGAAACACCATCGACAGGCGGGTGGCCTGGGTGGCGCGCACAAGCAGCTCGGCGCCGCCGGCGGACAGCACCACCAGTCCCGCCGCGACGGCGTATCTCCACAGGCGCTGGAATTGTTTCGGCAAGGAATCTCGGCGGGGCGGGGTGAGGGTGAAGGGCGGCCACAGTGCCGCCTGCGGCCGGAAGGTCAACCATGCCCGCGCTCCGACCGCCGAGCCCAGGAAACTTATAAGTTTCTTATGCTTGTTCCATTCGCGCCCGCCGCGCCATTGAGGTTGCGGGAGCGTGTGGCGGGTCGTGGCGATATCAGCGGAAGGATGTTGGACGGCCCGTGGGACCGCCCCTGCAGGGTCCTCCCGCGGAACGGCATAACCATGACCCAACTCACCCTCGGCGCGCCGGCCCCCTGGTTCACGGCGCCCTCACCAGGCAACCCCACCTTCGCCTTCAGCTCCGTCGCCGGGCGCTACATCCTGCTGGGCTTCCCGCCCGCCGATGCGGCGGGCCGCGACGCCGCGCTCGCGGCGGTGAGCGATCGCCCCGACCTGTTCGACGACATCCGCGCCTGCGCCTTCGTGGTGTTGCGCGACCCCGCGGTTTTCGCGAACCGCACCAACCGGCGCGGGGTCCGCTGGTTCCTCGACGCCGACGGCGCCATCGCCCGAGCCTACGGCGCCCTGTCGGACGCGGGCGAGGAACGCCCGGCGTGGTTGCTGCTCGACCCGTCGCTGCGCGTCCTGATGAGCGCCCGCGCCGATCAGACCGCCGAGCTGGTCGCCCGCCTGGGCGCCCTGCCGCCGCCGGACGGGCACGCGGGCGTGCCCCTGCACGCCCCGGTGCTGATCGTCCCGCGGATCTTCGAGCCCGACCTCTGCCGCCGCCTCATCCGGCACTACGAAGAGACCGGCGGCGCGCCCTCCGGGGTCATGCGCGAGGTCGACGGCAAGACCGTCGGCGTGCTGGACAGTTTCAAGAAGCGCCGGGACGCCTCAATCGACGACCTCGGCTTCCAGCAGGAGCTGAACCTGCGCATCTCCCGGCGGCTGCTGCCGGAGATCCGCAAGGCGTTCCAGTACAAGGCGACCCGCATCGAGCGTCACATCGTCGCCTGCTACGACGCCGGCGACGGCGGCTATTTCCGGCCGCACCGCGACAACACCACGGCGGGCACCGCCCACCGCCGCTTCGCCGTCTCGATCAATCTGAACGCCGAGGCGTTCGACGGCGGCGACCTGCGCTTCGCGGAATTCGGCTCGCGCACCTACCGCCCGCCGACCGGCGGGGCCGTGGTGTTTTCCTGCAGCCTGCTGCACGAGGCGACGCCGGTGACCCGCGGCCGCCGATACGCCTTCCTGCCCTTCCTCTACGACGACGAGGCCGCCGCGATCCGCGAGCGCAATCGCCACCTGCTGGATGTCCCTCAGGCGCCCGCGCCAGCGGGATCTCAAGCGCAGGCCCAGCCGGAACCGGAGCCGGTCGAATGACGCCCGACGACTGCCGCGCACGCCGCGTCGCGCTTGGCCTCAGCCTCGGGCGGCTGGCGATCCTGGCGGGCCTGGCCGAACGCACGGTCTGGCAGTTCGAAATGGCCCGGGTCGCGCCACGGCCCGGAACCCTGATCGCCCTGCGCCGGGGCTTCCGCGCGGCCGAACAGGCGACGCCCGCCGGCCGCACCGTCGCCGAGGCCTGAACTACTTCGGAGGAATCTGGTCCGTCGTCGGGGCGACCTGACCGGGCGAGCCGCCGGCGGTGCCCACCGGCGGGGTCGGGGCGATGGCCGGCTGGGAGCCGTCCGCCGGGACCACGCCGGTGACGCCCGCGTCCGGAGCCGTCATACGCCTGTCGTCCCCGCGGGGCGCGGAGGTGTCCGGCATGGCCGCGCCCACCGCGCTGTCCTTCGGAATCGCCTCGTCCTTGCCTCCGCAGGCGGCCAGACCCAGGGCGGCGGCCGCGCAGGCGGCGATCATGACGGTCTTCATCGGTGTTGCTCTCCTCGAAACTCGAGGCATCAACGCCGAACCCGCCGGACGGCTCCCTCCGGCGGTGAGGATCGGCCCGTCAGGACGGGCTGGTCATCTTCATCAGCACCAGGCCGCTGACGATCAGCACCGCCGCGACGATGCGCAGCGCGCTGACCGGTTCGTGCAGCACGATGATTCCGACAAGGAAGGCGCCGACCGCCCCGATCCCGGTCCACACCACATAGGCGGTGCCGAGCGGCAGGGTGCGCATCGCCAGCGACAGCAGGCCGAAGCTGGCGATCATGAACAGGATGGTCCCGACGCTGGGGATCGGGCGGGTGAAGCCTTCCGACAGCTTCATCAGATAGGCCCAGACCACTTCGAGCAGTCCGGCGACGAGGAGAAAGGCCCAGGCCACAGGCGGCGTCCTTCTTGAGAACGCCGGGCCGTCCCGGACTTGAACTCCCTGACGGGAGGGAGGACGTGGCCTCGCGAGGCCCCCGATATCGGACACCCCGCCCCCATTTCAAGACCTCATCGGCGATCCGGAGCGCCGGCCGCGGCGCGGAACAACCCTGCGGCGGCCAGCCACGCCAGGACGAAGACCATCGTCAGGACCGCCGGCCGCCAGCCCCAGCCCGCGACGACGATGAGGCCGGCTACCGCGGCCTGCGCAGCGGCCGTGGCCAGCAGAGCCAGGGCCATCCCCGCCGGGCGGCCGCGCGCGAACACGCCACCGGCGATCCCCAGGACGATGA
>JAEYTM010000163.1 GCA_023434015.1 Pseudomonadota bacterium
GGCGACGGATGCGCCCCTCACGGTCGTGATCGAAGGCGATGGCCGGGCTCACGACCGGGCTGGCCGACCGACCTCCGATCCCACGCCAGTCAGGACCGTCGGACTCGACATAGCCAAGGCGTGGCCCGGTGGCGGCGTCGCCTGGATGGCGCGGCGATGCCAGTACACCCGCCGGCAGGACCCCGCCTGCCACCCGGAGGAGTGGACGCTCAATCGCTTCTCCGTCACCGCCGTCGAGACTGCCGACGCCGCGCTCGACCTCCTTAAGCGGCGGGCAGGCGCGGAAAAGGTTGTGCTCGTGGGTTGGTCCGGCGGAGGCGTAATTGCCGCCGCCCTGGCGACAAGACGGACCGATGTAGCCGGCCTGGTGACCATCGCAGCGCCGTTGGACGTGGCGGGGTGGGTCCGCAGCGAGGGGCTATCTTCCCTGAATACGGCCCGCGAGGTCTCGGAACTTGGGCGGCGTCCATTGAGCATGCCGCAGGTTCACCTGTTGGGCGCGGAGGACGACGTCGTCCCAGCGCATACGGCCATGTCCGCCGCGACAACCATGGCCGGACCGGCTGGCCTCGTCGATATCGTCCACGAGCGGGGCCATTGCTGCTGGGCCGACAGGACGTCGCGGATCGCCGCCGATCTGGAGGCGGCGCGGAAAGATCAGGCGAGCGCCCGGTCTGCGGCCGCCAGCGCGGCTCCTGCGCGATTGGAGACACCGAGCTTCTGGTAGAGAACCTTTACGTAGGAGGCGACGGTCTGAGGCTTCAGGCCGAGAGCGCCAGCGACCTCGGCGTTCGTGAAGCCCTTGGCCAGCAGTGTCAGCACCTCGATTTCGCGCGGGGTCAGGTCAGCGGGATCTCGCCGGCCGGGGCGTAAGGAGCTGCACTGCATCCGCTCCAGAATGCGCTGGGCGATGGAAGGCGAGAGCGGCGGTTCGCCCTGCGCGATCCTACGCAGCCGAGCGACCATCGTCTCAGCGTCCTCGTACTTAAGGACATACCCCTGCGCGCCCCCAGCGATCGCGCCGAACAAATGTGCGTCGTCGTCGTAGATGGTCGCGACGACCACAGTAGTTTCAGGCGCCTCGGCTCTCAGCCGCCGAACGAAGTCCACGCCAGACCCGTCGGGCAGCCCGAGATCCACCATCGCCAGCCGAAGCGATGTCCGTCCGCCGACCTTGTATTCGTCCAGCCACCGCCCAGCATCGCGCAACGACCCAGCGGTCGCGACCTCGCTGCCAGGGAAAGCCTGCTGGGCGACCCCGACAAGCCATTCCCTCATGTCTTGGCGATCCTCAACCACAAGGAATTCAAAGCGATCAAATTCGCAACCAATGCCTGTAAAGTTGTGGATCATCGTGGTGTAGAATGGAGTCGGATTTCACGAGATTCTCAGGATACCGGTCATAATCGAGATGTCACGACGCGTGACGAAAACGTCACCGCGAAACAGTTCTGACAATATATTATCGACGTTAAGTCGTGTGAGTCCGGGCGTGCGCCTGTACTTCGCCTTGCTGCTCGCGGGCGTCATGGTTGCTGCAATGTCGTTCGTGGCCATAAAGCAGCCCTGGCTGGGCGTACGGCTGATCTGGGATCCAGTAGCGCAGGGGGCGGTCATCGAGCGCTCGGTCGGCCCGGCGGCCGCGGTCCCAATGGGGGCGGCGATCGCCGAGGTCGTCGGCGCCGATCACGCGGTGCGGCTGTCATCGACAGATCTGACGGTCGAGCCTGATGGCGCCCTCGGCTCCTACGCCGCCTATGATGAGTTCCTGAAACGACAGGACGCATTGGCGCGCATTCAACGCGCAGGCGAGGTCACCTTGGTGGCGACCGACGGGGCGCGGTGGACGATCCGACCCGCACCTGAGCGCCCGTTGCTGGACCTGCCTCCCGCCTTCTGGATTCAACTGCTGGTCGGCGTGACCGCTTGGCTTGTCTCCGCCGCGGTCTGGTCGTTCCGGCCGGGAAACCCTGCGGCGGCCTATCTGATGCTCAGCGGGCTTGCGACTCTGATGTTCGCTCCGTTCGCGGCCCCATACAGCACACGCGAACTCGCTCTGCCGGGGGCGCTTTTCCGCGCGATCAACGATCTGAACTTCCTGGGCGGGAGCCTGTTCGCAGCAGCGCTTGTCGGTCTGCTGCTCTGCTATCCGCGCAAGATCGCTCCTGGCTGGATCGGCAAGTCAGTATTGGCGATTTTCGTCGGTTGGTACGTCGCGCAACAGCTCGGCGCCTTCGAATCCATGACCTTCGCGCGCCGCGCCCTGGTGCTGCTGGCGATCGGTTTCACCTTCGTTCTGTCGGCGATCCATTGGCGGTTGACGCGCCGCGACCCGATCGCTCGCGCGTCGCTGATCTGGTTCCTGATGTCCTGGGTGTTGGGCGTTACGATCTTCAGCGCCATCATCTTCATTCCGCAGCTTCTCGGCGCCGATACGTCCGGCCTCCAGCCCTACGCGTTTCTGATCTTCCTGCTCGTCTACGTGGGCCTGGCGTTCGGCATTCTCCGCTACCGGCTGTTCGATCTCGGAGCTTGGTGGGGCCGGGTGATCGGATGGGCGGCCGGCCTGATTGTCCTCGGCCTGTTCGACCTGGGCTTCGCTTTCGGCCTTGGATTTTCGGCGGAGCGGTCTCTCAGCCTCGCCTTGTTGCTGTGCGGCCTGCTTTGGTTCCCGCTGCGCGGATGGTTCGGAAGCCGACTTGCGGACAGCAAGCGCATCCACGATGGCCGAGCCCGCTTCGAGCAGATCGTTGAAGCGGCCTTCGAGCGCCAGTTGGCCGGTCAGGTCGCGGCCTGGAAACGCGTCATGGAAAGTGTTTTCGCTCCGCTTACCCTTACGCCCGCGCCCGATC
>JAEYTM010000197.1 GCA_023434015.1 Pseudomonadota bacterium
GTTCTGCTGTCGTCGCTGCAGGGCGCCGCCGTCACCGCGGTGCAGATCGACGGCGTGCTGCACGAGTTCTCCTCGATCGCCGGCGTGCGCGAGGACGTCACGGACATCGTCCTCAACATCAAGGAAATCTCGATCCGCATGCTCGGCGACGGGCCGAAGCGGATGGTGCTGCGCAAGCACGGCCCCGGCGTCGTCACCGCCGGCGAGATCCAGACCGTCGGCGACATCGAGATCCTCAACCCCGCCCTGGTGCTGTGCACCCTGGACGAGGGCGCCGAGATCCGCATGGAGTTCACCGTCGACACCGGCAAGGGCTACGTGCCGGCGGACCGCAACCGGCCCGAGGACGCGCCGATCGGCCTGATCCCGGTCGACAGCCTGTACTCGCCGGTGAAGAAGGTCTCCTACAAGGTCGAGAACACCCGCGAGGGCCAGGTCCTCGACTACGACAAGCTGACGCTGACGGTGGAGACGGACGGCTCCGTCACCCCCGAGGACTCGGTTGCCTACGCGGCCCGCATCCTCCAGGACCAGCTGGCCGTGTTCGTCAACTTCGAGGAGCCGCGCCGCGAGGAGCATCGCGACGACGTTCCGGAGCTCGCCTTCAACCCGGCGCTCTTGAAGAAGGTCGACGAGCTCGAGCTGTCGGTGCGCTCGGCCAACTGCCTGAAGAACGACAACATCGTCTACATCGGCGACCTGATCCAGAAGACCGAGGCGGAGATGCTCCGTACCCCGAACTTCGGCCGCAAGTCGCTGAACGAGATCAAGGAAGTGCTCGCCGGGATGGGTCTCCACCTCGGTATGGACGTCCCGAACTGGCCGCCGGAAAACATCGAAGAGCTGGCGAAGAAGTTCGAAGACCAGATGTAACAAGGCTTTCGCGCCGACTTCCGGGCCGCTTCGGCGGCCTGGGCCCGGAGAAGCCGCAACAGCGGTGGAGGGTCCCGGCGCTTCGTGTTGACCCAGGCGGGAGCAGGCTGGGATTGATCAGGTCGGACGGCTTTCCGCAGATCGGAAGCGTCCAGCGGGCCCAGGTGGCTCAGGAGATTGAAGATGCGTCACGGTAAAGCCCGCCGGAAACTCGGTCGCACGAGCGCCCACCGCACCGCCATGTTCGCCAACATGTCGGCCAGCCTGATCAAGCACGAGCAGATCGTCACCACCCTCCCGAAGGCCAAGGAACTGCGTCCCTTCGTCGAGAAGCTGGTGACGCTGGCCAAGCGCGGCGACCTGCACGCCCGTCGCCAGGCGATCAGCCAGGTCCGCGATGTGGAACAGGTCGGCAAGCTGTTCGCCGTCCTCGGCCCGCGCTACGCCGAACGGGCCGGCGGCTATATCCGCGTCCTGAAGGCCGGCTACCGCTACGGCGACAACGCCCCGCTGGCCGTGATCGAGTTCGTCGACCGCGACCCGGCTGAAAAGGGCAAGGACTCCGGTCCGGTCGCCGAAGCCAACTTCGCCGACGACTGATCCCGGCTCACAGCCAAGATTTGCGAAGCCCCGGAACGCGAGTTCCGGGGCTTTTGCTATGGCGGATCGGACTTGACCAAATAGTTGCGAATAGCGTTAAATATTAGCGTTTGACGCAAGGAGGCGCCCATGGCCGGCCGAGCAACCCTGACTTCCGCCCTGTGCTACCGCGATCCCAAGGCCGCTCTGAAGTGGCTGGAGACGGCCTTCGGCTTCGAACTGGTCATGCTGATCGAGGACGCCGACGGAAACCTCGTCCACTCCGAGATGCGCTTCGGGGAGTCCCTGCTGATGATCGGCACGGAATGGACGGCCGACCACAGGAGCCCGGCGTCGATCGGCGGCAAGAACACCCAGGTCGTCCACGTCCACATCGAAACCGATGTCGACGCCCATTGCGAGCGTGCGCGGGCGGCGGGGGCGGAAATCCTGATGGAGCCCGCCAACCAGTTCTATGGTGACCGCACCTACCGCTGCCGCGACCCGGAAGGCCATTTCTGGACTGTCGGCCAGACCGTGCGGGCCGTCAGCCGCGAGGAGGCCGAGGCCGCCAGCGGTCTGAAGATCGAAGGGTGGCTGTGAGCGCGGTCCGCGACCTCGATCGCACCCTTGCCGCGCTCGCGGACCCCAACCGGCGCCGGGTCGTCGATCTGCTGCGCGAGCGGCCACGGGCGGCGGGGGAGCTGGCCCGCGAACTCGACCTCAGTCCACCGGCGATGAGCCGCCATCTGAAGGCCTTGCGCCAGGGCGGGCTGGTCGAGGAAACCCATCCCGATTTCGACGCCCGGGTGCGGATCTACGCCCTGCGGCGGGAGCCCATGGCTCAGCTGCGGGGATGGCTGGAAGAGGTTGAGGCCATGTGGAGCGACGGGCTGGTCGCCTTCAAGCGCCACGTCGAGGGCGGATGAACTCCAAGGTGCTGGTCGCCCTGCGGGTCAAGGCCGCGCCGGAGCGGGCCTTCTCGGTCTTCGTGGAAGAGATCGGGGTCTGGTGGCGGCCCAGCGGGCTGTTCCAGACCACGCCGCGCGCGCCCGGACGACTGGCGTTCGAGGCCGGGGAGGGCGGGCGCCTGACCGAGACGCTGGCGGGCGGCAAGGTGTTCGAGATCGGCCGCATCCTGGTCTGGGAGCCGCCTGAACGGCTGGTGTTCTCCTGGCGGCAGGCGAGCTTTCCACCCGACCTGCGCACGGAGGTTGAGGTGACCTTCGAAGCCGTGGGACAGGAGACGCGCGTGGTCGTCGAGCATCGCGGCTTCGACCGTGTTCCGGCCGAGAACGCGGCGCGTCACGGTTTTCCGGACCAGGCCCTGCTGATGCGCCTGGCCGAGTGGTGGCGGGCGCAGCTG
>JAEYTM010000225.1 GCA_023434015.1 Pseudomonadota bacterium
GGCGACGGCAGGCCGGGCAGACGAAGCTCGAAGGACGTGCCGGCCGCGCCGGTTTCGGCCAGCATCAGGTCGCCGCCGTGCCCCTGGGCCAGCTCGCGGGCGATGGCCAGGCCAAGGCCCGCCCCGCCCGGCCGGCTGGATCCCGCGAAGGGCTGGAACAGGCGCTCCTGGGCCCGCTCGGTCAGGCCGGGGCCGTTGTCCCCGACGCGGATCAGGCTTCCACCCTCGCCGGGGCTCAGGCTGACACGGATACGGCCCGGTTCGGTGCGGCCTTCCTGGTGCTCGATCGCCTCGCGGGCGTTGCGCAGCAGGTTGACGAGAATGCGGTGCAGCTGGTCGGGGTCGGCGGTGACCTGGTCGGCGCGGCCCACCTCGCTGACCAGTTTCACCCCCTGGTCGGACAGCCTCGCCTCCTCCGCCGCCGCCTCGACCGCGGCCGCCAGCCGGATCAGGCGGGGCTCGGGCGCCGGTTCCTGTGTCTTGCCGTAGGTCAGGACGTCGGAGGCCAGCTTCACCGCCCGGTCGAGCGCGCGCTCCAGCCGCGGCAGGGCCTGGCTGACCTTGGGGTCCTTCAGCGCGGCCAGCCGTTCGGAGGCGATCTGGGCGCTGGTCAGCATGTTGCGCAGGTCGTGGTTGATCTTGGCCACCGCCTCGCCCAGCGCCGCCAGCCGGGCCCGCGAGTTCAGCGCGGCGCGCAGGTCGGCCTGCATCCGGTCCAGCTCGGCCTCGGCGCGGCCGATCTCGTCGCGGCGGCCCGACAGTCCGACCCGCGCCGCCGGATCGTCCGGATCGGCCCGGAACCGCTCCATGGCGTTGGTGATCCTCTGCATGGGACGGACGAGGAAGAAGTTCAGCGACAGATAGACCAGCACCCCGGCCAGAGTGGAGACGAAGGCAACCACCAGGATCAGCCGCCACAGGTAGCGCCACAGCTCCTGCTTCAGCTCGGCGTCCGGCGCCACCACCTCCACGAAGTCGGCTTGCAGGAAGCGCGGCTGTGCGCGCACCCGCACCGAACGCCCCTCCCCGCCGAACATGGTGTTGAACGGCGCGACCAGCCACGATCCGGGGCCCTGGTCTCGCAGATCGACCAGATAGGGCCGCTCGGGCCGGTTGCGGCCCTGCAGCACCAGCCGCAGGCCAAGGTCAGGAGTGGAGATCGCCACCCACTCGACGCCGGCGCCGGTGAGCAGCTGTTCGCGCTGGGTCAGGTCCATGCGCTCGGGCGCGATGTCGGAAATGCGCGAGATGGTCTCGGCGGCCCGCACCCGGTCCAGCAGCCACTGTTCCTGGAAGGTCGCCAGCGCAGCCGGCAGCGCGATCGCGCCGCCGGTGGCCACGAACAGGATGGTCAGGGTGAGCAGGCGCGCGGACAGGCCGCCCGGCCAGAAGAAGCGGCGCCTGCCCGGCCCGGGGAGCTCCTGCGGCGTAGGGACGTCCGCCATGATCCTTCCCGTTAATCCAGCACGACGGCTTCGGCAACGCACCGCGCGCCGTCGCCGTGCCGCTGGCCCCGGGCGATCAGGCTGCGCCCACGGCTTGGGCGACCGAGCTGAAGCCCTCAGCACGCAGCCTCTGGGCCAGCTCGCGCTTGATGCGCACCACCAGGCCCGGCCCCTCGAAGACCAGGGCCGAATAGAGCTGCACCGCCTGGGCGCCGGCGCGGAGCTTGGCGTAGGCGTCGGCTCCGGAGGCCACGCCCCCGACGCCGACCAGCGCCAGCCGCCCGGCGCTGGCCTGGGCGAACTCGCCCAGCACCCGCGTCGAAAGCGCCGTCAGCGGCGCGCCCGACAGGCCGCCCGCCTCCTCGCGGAACGCCGAGGCGAGGTCGGGACGGGAGATCGTGGTGTTGGAGACCATGATCCCCGCCAGGCCGGCGGCCACGACGGTCTCGACGATAGTCTCGACCTCGCCGGCTTCCAGGTCCGGCGCGACCTTGAGGAACATCGGGACGCGGCCGGCCGGCGGCAGGGCGTCGCGCGCCTCCCCCAGGCGGCCGAGCAGTTCCTCCAGCGCCGCCTTGGTCTGCAGGGCCCGCAGGCCCGGCGTGTTGGGCGAGGAGATGTTGATGGTGAAATAGGAGGCTAGGCCCCACAGACGCTGGAGGCCGGCGACATAGTCGCCGATTCGGTCCTCGGACTCCTTGTTGGCGCCGATGTTGGCCCCGACCACGCCCGGGCCGCGCCGCGCCAGCCGGGCGGCGAACGGCTCGAGCCCCTGGTTGTTGAACCCCATGCGGTTGATCACCGCCCTGTCCTCGGCGAGCCGGAACAGCCGCGGCCTCGGGTTGCCCGCCTGCGGTCGGGGCGTGACCGTGCCGCACTCCACGAAACCGAAGCCGGCGCGGAGCATGGGGCCGAACACCTCGGCGTTCTTGTCGAACCCGGGCGCCAGGCCGACGACGTTCGGCAGCGCCAGACCGGCCAGGGACGTCGCCAGGATCGGGTCGTCGGGGCCGGCGACAGGCCCCAGCCCGGCCTTCAGCGCCCGGATCGCCAGGCCGTGGGCGTCCTCCGGGTCGAGGCCGCGCAAGGCGCGGGTGGCGAGGCCGTGCAGGCTCATAGGAGGACTCCCAGGCGCGGCGCCCCGTCCGCGGCCAAGGGCGCCTGCGTCACCGCGCGGACATGCTCCGCGTCCAGCGGGCCGTAGAGGTGGGGGAACAGCTGGCCACCGCGGGAGGGCTCCCACCGCAGGGCCTCGCCCAGGTCGTCGGCCTCGACTTCCAGCACCACCAGGTCCGGCTGGCCGGCGAAATGCTTCGCCGCCGTCTCGGGCGCCTGGGCGGCGGTGGAAAAGTGGATGAAGCCGTCGGCGGCGTCGACGGGCGAACCCAGGTAACGGCCGGCGGCCTGGGCGGCGGTCCAGTCCCCGCGCGGCAGGATCTTGTAGATGCGGCTCACCCCTCGCGCTCCGGAACCTGGAAGCTCTCGAGCGACGCGCGCCCTTCGGCGTCGATCAGGAACACCGCCACGGCGGCGGTCGGGAAGTCCCGCGCCGCGCGGGCGGTCGCGGCAGCCGGCGCGTCGGCCTCGACCATCATCCGGACCGTCAGTTCGTGCAGGCCGGGATTGTGGCCGACCACCATCACGGTCGCATGGTCCCGGCCGGCGCGCTCCGCCAGCCGGCGCACGATCACCGAATCGGCGTGATAGAGATCGTCCTCGAAACGCACCTCGGCGTCCGGAAACGCCGGGGCGGCGGCCGCCCAGGTGTCGCGCGTGCGGGCGGCGGCGGACACCAGGGCGAGGTCTGGCGCGAAACCCATCGCCGCCAGGCTCGCGCCCATCGCCGCGGCCTCGCGGGTCCCGCGCGGCGCCAGCCGCCGGTCGAAGTCCTCGCCGCTATCGGAGTCCGCCTCGGCCTTGCCGTGCCGGAAAAGAATAAGCCGGTTCATCTTCCCCCCCTGCGCCGGACCTCATAGCCGGCCGCGCGGCGGCTGCGAAGCCATTGACAGTGAAAGGCCTTGGCGGTCCAAGGCGGCATGAGCAGCGTGGCCGCGACCGACATCGCCGGCGAGACCGACGGCGGGATCCTGCGCTTTCCCGCCGGCAAGTCGCTGCGCCTGGATTCCGGCGCGCGGCTGGAGCCGCTGGAGATCGCCTACAAGACCTACGGTCAGCTCAACGCCGACAAGTCCAACGCCGTGCTCGTGTGCCATGCCCTGACCGGGGACCAGCATCTGGCCGGCGTCCATCCCGTCACCGGCAAGCCGGGCTGGTGGAGCCGGGTGGTCGGCGACGGCCTGCCGCTGGACCCCGCCCGCTACTTCATCATCTGCGCCAACGTCGTCGGCGGCTGCATGGGCACCACCGGGCCCGGCTCGCTGAACCCGCGGACCGGCGAGCCCTACGGCCTGTCGTTCCCGGTGATCACCATCCCCGACATGGTCCGCGCCCAGGCCATGCTGGTCGAGGCGCTGGGCATCGAAACCCTGTTCGCCGTGGTCGGCGGCTCCATGGGCGGCATGCAGGTGCTGCAGTGGGCGGCCGACTATCCAGAGCGGCTGTTCAGCGCCATCTGCGTCGGCGCGGCGGCCCGCCACTCGGCCCAGAACATCGCCTTCCACGAGGTCGGGCGCCAGGCGATCATGGCCGACCCCGACTGGCGCGACGGCGCCTACGAACGCTATGGCGTGCGGCCGGAGAAGGGCCTCGCGGTCGCGCGCATGGCCGCCCACATCACCTACCTTTCGGAAGCCGCCCTGCAGCGGAAGTTCGGTCGCGAACTTCAGCGCGACGGCCTGTCCTGGGGCTTCGACGCCGACTTCCAGGTCGAGAGCTACCTGCGCCACCAGGGAACCAGCTTCGTCGACCGTTTCGACGCCAACTCCTACCTCTACATCACCCGGGCGCTGGACTATTTCGACCTCGCCGCCCAGCACGGCGGCGTGCTGGCCCAGGCCTTCTCGCGGGCCCGCGGCGTGCGCTTCTGCGTCCTCTCCTTCTCCTCCGACTGGCTCTACGCCACCTCGGAAAGCCGCGACATCGTCCGCGCCCTGAACGCCGCCGGCTGCCGCGCCAGCTTCGTCGAGATCGAAACCGACAAGGGCCACGACGCCTTCTTCCTCGACGAGCCCGAACTCGATCGCACCCTGCGCGGCTTCCTCGCCTCGACGGCCCAGGCGCGGGGCCTGCCGTGAGCGTGGCGCGCGAAGACTTCCGCGAGATCCTGCGGCTCGTGCGCCCGGGCGCGCGGGTGCTCGACGTCGGCTGCGGCGAAGGCGAACTGCTGGAGCTGCTGACCCGCGAGAAGGGCGTCGATGGGCAGGGGCTGGAGATCAGCCAGGCCGGGGTCTCCGCCTGCCTGGCCCGCGGCCTCGCAGTGGTGCAGGGCGACGGCGACCGCGACCTCGACCACTTCCCAACCCGCGCCTTCGACTACGCCATCCTGTCCAAGACCCTGCAGCAGATGCGCGAGCCGCGGCATGTGCTGTCGGAACTGCTGCGCATCGCCGACCAGGCCATCGTCTCGGTGCCGAACTTCGCCCACTGGCGGATGCGGGTGTCGCTGATGACCCGGGGCCGGATGCCGGAGACCCGCGCCCTGCCCGACCCCTGGTGGGCGACGGCCAACATCCACCTGTGCACCCTGCGCGACTTCACGGACCTGTGCCGCGACCTGGACCTGCGCATCGACGCCTGCTCGGCCCTGTCGTCCGGCAAGCCCGCGCGCCCCATCGATCCCGACGGCCTGCTGGAGAACTGGCGCGCGGAGTCGGCCCTGTTCCTGCTCAGCCACCGCGTCGAGGGGCAGCCCGAAGCGGTGCCCACCGACCTGTTCGGCGACGTCGATCTGCCGAAGCCGGAGCCCGCTCGGCCGAAACGCCGCGCGCGGGCGAAGGGTTAGGCCCGCTTCATCCCGCGATCGCCGCCGCGTCGCGGTCGCCGGTGCGGATGCGCATGGCCTGCTCGAGGTCCATGACGAACACCTTGCCGTCGCCGATCTTGCCGGTGTTGGCGGTGCGCGCCACGGCCTCGACCACCGCCTCGCAGATGTCCGTCGGCACGGCGATCTCCAGCTTCACCTTCGGCAGCAGCTTCACCTCGTATTCCGCGCCGCGATAGACCTCGGTCTTGCCGCGCTGGCGGCCGTAGCCGCGCACCTCGGTGACGGTCAGGCCCGAGGCGCCCGCCTCGGTGACGGCTTCGAGCACCGCGTCCAGGCGGCTGGGCTTGATCACCGCGACGATCATCTTCATGGCGAGGCGTCTCCGGCTGCTCCGCGCGCGGCGGATTGGTTTCCAAGGCTACGGCCTTCGCCGGGCGGCTCCAAGAGGCCGCGCAGGCCGCCCACGGCCGGCGCCTGCGAAAGCGGCGCCCGCGAAACCGGCGCCGCCGCCCCGGGCGGGGCCAGCACCGGCCTCACCGCCACCGCCCGCGCCCGCGCGCCCTTCGGCTTGACGGCATAGGTCTGTTTCACCGCCTCCATCAGCACCAGGCCGGCGAAGGCGGGCCAAAGGCGTGGCCCCACGGTCTCGAAGCCTTCGGCCCAGCCCGCCATCCAGCCGACTGGCGGCACATACAGCGCCCGCGTCCAGCCGGAGGGCTCCAGCTCCGCCTCCCGCAACAGCTCGGCGAGCTGGCTGCGGCTGTAGGGCCGGCCGTGTCCGAACGGCGTCTTTTCGGTGTTGGCCCAGGGTCCGTTGCGCGAGGCGACCGCCACCACCACCCGACCCGACGGCGCCAGCACCCGCCAGACCTCTCGCAGCAGGGCCACGGGATCGGGACTCTCCTCGATGGCGTGCACCGCCAGGATGCGGTCGAACAGTGCGTTGGCGAACGGCAGGGCGTCCTCGGCGGCGCGCGCGGCCAGGTTCCGCGCGCCGCCGGGCCACAGCTCCACCCCCTGCTGCGCCGGCATGGCCGCCACCACCCGCCGCGCAGCGGCCTGCAGCGGGGTCACGAAGGGCGTCGCATACCCCAGCGCGAGCACGTCCAGCCCCTGGGCGTCGCCCCAGGCCTCCTGCACCTTGCGGGTCACCATGGCCCGCGCCGCGCTGCCCAGGTCGGAAGCGTAGAACTGTCTGAGTTCGAGGACGTCGCGACGCATCGGGCGATGGCTATGCTCGACTATGGCCTGGCGCCAACCTAAATCGGCAGCGACCGGCTTGTCGCGCCCGACCGGAGGACTCTAAGCGTGCCGCTGACCATCCACCAGTTTCCCTGCCTGTCCGACAACTACGGCTTCCTGGCCCGCGACGAGGCGACGGGGCGGGTCGCCTGCATCGACACCCCGCAGGCCGACGTCATCCTGCGCGAGCTGGACCGGCTGGGCTGGGGGCTGGACCTGATCCTCAACACCCACTGGCACGCCGACCATGCCGGCGGCAACGCCGAGGTCCAGGCCGCCACCGGCGCGGCGGTGGTCGGCCCGGCCGAGGTCGCCCGCATCGCGCCGCTCGACGGGGTGGTCGTCGGCGGCGACTTCGTGACCCTCGGCGACACCCGGTTCGACGTGATCGAGGCTGGCGGCCATACCCTCGGGCACATCGCCTATTACGACGCCGCGGACGGCGTCGCCTTCGTCGGCGACACCCTGTTCGCCCTGGGCTGCGGCCGGCTGTTCGAGGGCGACCCGGCGCAGATGTGGGCCAGCCTGCAGCGGCTCGCCGCCCTGCCCGACGACACTCAGGTCTATTGCGCCCACGAATACACCGCCGCCAACGCCCGCTTCGCCCTGTCGGTGGATGACGATCCGGCCGTGCTCGCCCGGGCGCAGGAGGTGTTCGCCGCCCGCGAGCGCGGCGAGGCGACCGTCCCCACCACCATCGGCCTGGAGAAGGCGACCAATCCGTTCCTGCGTGCGCCGCGGCTGGCGGCGCGGCTCGGCGCGACCGGGGAGCCGGACTACCAGGCCTTCGCCGCCGTGCGCGCCGCCAAGGACACCTTCAAGGGCTGAGCGGGTCGGGGCGCGTTCAGCGCTCGGCCAGGGCGACCGTTACGATCCGTTCCGAGGACGGGCGGCCGGAAACCCCCTGGGCCGGGGCGACGGTGATCTTCAGCGTCCCGCGCGACAGTTCCGCCGACGACCTGCGCCCTTCGATCAGCTGCACCTGCCGCAGTTGCGCCAGCACCACCCGGCCGTCGGCGGTGCGCGTGAGCCGCACCACCGCCTCGCTGGCGACGACGGCGGCGTCGGCGATCAGGGCCGAGGAGGCCGGGGTCGCGTCGGCGTCGAAGGGGATCAGCCGCCGGGCCGCGCGGCTCGCCCGGGCGCTGGCCTGGGCCAGCCGCTCCAGCAGGGCCTGGGGTCCCAGCGGCGCGAGCTTCAGCGAACTGCCGCCGCCGGCCAGGGCCGCCGCCGCGCCCGAC
>JAEYTM010000233.1 GCA_023434015.1 Pseudomonadota bacterium
AGCGGGCTGTGAACGCCGGCGCGGCGGCGGAAGGCTCCGCGGTGCAACGCCTGGTCGAGGCCGCGGCGGCGGTGGAGCGGGTGCTGATCGAGGCCCAGGAGGCCGAGGCCGCCATCGACGCGGCCGCGGGCGCCTTCGAGTTCGAACCCGACCGCCTGGAGAAGGCCGAGGAGCGGCTGTTCGACCTACGCGGCCTCGCCCGCAAGCTGCACGTCAGCGTCGAGGAGCTGCCGCTGCTGCGCACCCGGTTCGCCGACCGGCTGCGAGCGGTGGAATCCTCCGAAGACGATCTCAAGACGGCCGAGGCCGGACTGAAGGCCGCCCGCGAAGGCTACATGGTCGCCGCCGCCGCCCTGACCGCCGCGCGTCGGGCGGCGGGCGACCGCCTGGCCGAGGCCGTGATGGCCGAACTGGCGCCGCTGAAGCTGGAGCGCGCGCGCTTCCGGGTCGCCGTCGATTCCCTGGCCGAGGATCGCGCCGGGCCGGCCGGCCTGGATCGGGTCGCTTTCGAGATATCCACCAATCCCGGCGCGCCGTTAGGCGACCTGGGCGCCATTGCCTCCGGCGGCGAATTGGCCCGCTTCGCCCTGGCTCTGAAGGCGGCGCTCGCGGGACGCGATGGCGGACCGCAGCCGCTGATGATCTTCGACGAGGTCGACCAGGGCGTGGGCGGGGCCGTCGCCGACGCCGTTGGCCTGCGCCTGAAACGCCTGGCGGCGAACGCCCAGGTGCTCGTCGTCACCCATTCGCCGCAGGTCGCCGCGCGCGCGGAGGCCCACTGGCGCATCTCCAAGGCCGGGGAGGGCGAGCGCGTCCGCACCGCCGTAGAGGTTCTGCCGACGGCCGAGCGCGAGGAAGAGATCGCCCGCATGCTGGCCGGCGCTAAGATCACCGACGCCGCGCGCGCGGCCGCGCGGGCGTTGATCAGGGCGTGATCCGGAAGGGCAGGTTGGTCTAGGTTGCCGCCATGGATTCCTTGCCCGCCAAGCCTGTCGCCGACCTGACCGAAGCCGAGGCGGCCGAGGAGCTGACGGCGCTCGCGGACGAGATCGCCCGGCACGATATCCGCTATCACCAGCAGGATGATCCGACGATTTCTGACGCCGAATATGACGCCCTGAAGCGGCGCAACGGCGAGATCGAAGCCCGCTTTCCGCACCTGGTCCGCGACAACTCGCCGTCGTTGCGGGTCGGCGCGGCGCGCGCCGAGCAATTCCGGCCGGTCGAGCATGGCGTGCCGATGCTCAGCCTGGACAACGCCTTCGCCGACGATGAGTCGGTGGAGTTCGACGCCCGGGTCCGACGCTTCCTGCGGCTCTCGGGCGACGAGCCCGTGGCCTATACCGCCGAGCCCAAGATCGACGGCCTGTCCTGCTCGATCCGTTACGAGAACGGCCTGCTGGTGCGCGCGGCCACCCGCGGCGACGGGCGGGTGGGGGAAGACGTCACCCAGAACGTCCGCACCATCGCCGAAATCCCCAGGCGCCTGGCGGGAGCCGGCTGGCCGGATGTCATCGAGATCCGCGGTGAGGTCTATCTCGGGCACGAGGAATTCGCCGCCCTGAACGCCGCGGCGGAGGCGGCGGGTCAGAAGACCTACGCCAATCCGCGCAACGCCGCCGCCGGCTCCCTGCGGCAGATCGATCCCCGGATCACCGCCCAGCGACCCCTGCGCTTCTTCGCCTACGCCTGGGGCTTCCACAGCCAGCCCTTCGCCGGGAGCCAGTGGGAGGCCCTTCGACTGCTGAAGGCATGGGGTTTCCGCACCACCCCCGAGAGCCAATGCGTCAGCGGGTCCGACGGCCTGCGCGCCGCCTACCGCGACATGGAGGCGGTGCGGCCGAAGCTCGGCTACGACATCGACGGCGTGGTCTACAAGGTCGACCGCCTGGACTGGCAGCAGCGGCTCGGCTTCATCACCCGCACGCCGCGCTGGGCGATCGCCCGCAAGTTCCCCGCTCAGCAGGCCCGCACCGTGCTGGAGGCGATCGATATCCAGGTCGGCCGCACCGGCGCCATCACGCCGGTCGCCCGCCTGCATCCGGTGACGGTGGGCGGCGTGGTGGTGGTCAACGCCACTCTGCACAACGCCGATGAGATCGAACGCAAGGATGTGCGGGTCGGCGACACGGTGATCCTGCAACGGGCCGGCGATGTGATCCCGCAGATCGTCAGCGTCGTGCTGGACGAGCGGCCGGCGGAGGCCGAACCCTTCGCCTTCCCGACCCATTGCCCCTGTCCGCTGCGCACCGAGATCGTCCGCGAGACGACGGCGGCCGGCGCGGAGACGGTGGTGCGCCGCTGCTCCGGCGAGTTCGCCTGTCCGTTCCAGAAGCTGGCCCACCTGCGCCATTTCGTGAGCCGCCGGGCCTTCGACATCGAGGGCCTGGGCGAGAAGCAACTGACCCTGTTCAGCGAGCGGGGCTGGCTTGAGTCCCCCGCTGACATCTTCCGCCTGCACGAGAAGCGAGCTGAACTGCTGGAGACCGAGCGCTTCGGCGAGACCAGCGTCACCAACCTGCTGGCCAGCATCGAGAGCCGCCGCGACATCGCCCTCGACCGCTTCATCTACGGCCTGGGCATCCGCCACGTGGGCGAGACCACCTCGCTGGCCCTGGCCCGGCATTTCGAGACGGTGGAGCATTTCGTCGTCACCGCGAAGGCGGCGGCCGGGCAGATGGCGGGTCCGCTTTACGCCGAGCTCTCGGACCTCGACGGCCTGGGGCCGACCGCGGTCGCCGCCGTGCTCGACTTCGCGCGCGGACCGCGACAGGCCCTGCTGATCCCGCCGGGGCTGTCACTGGAAGAACACCTGCGGCTGGCGATTCCGAAGCTTAACGCCAAGGGCCGCGCGGCCCTGGCGCGTCGGTTCGACGACTGGGCGACCTTCGAGGCGTCCGCGGTGCAGGCGGCTGCCGAAACGCCCGGCGAGGCTTTCCTGGAGGTGGCCTCGGTGGACGCTGTCGGCGTCGTCGCCGCGCGGATGATCGCCGAGTTCTTCGGCGAGGATCATAACCGGGCGCTGGTCGACAGCCTGCTGGCCGAACTGAAGGTGATCGCGGCGGAGCGGCCCAAGACCGACACGGCCGTAGCCGGCCGGACGGTGGTCTTCACCGGGGCGCTGGAGAAGATGACCCGCGACGAGGCCAAGGCCCAGGCCGAGGCCCTGGGCGCCAAGGTCTCGGGCTCGGTGTCGAAGAAGACCGACCTCGTGGTCGCCGGCCCGGGCGCCGGCTCCAAACTGAAGGACGCCGAGAAGCACGGCGTGAAGGTGATCAGCGAGGAAGAGTGGCTGGCCCTGGTGGGCGGCTAGAGCGGGGCGGTCGCCTCTGCCAGCCAGGCCCGGACGTCCGCCTCGACCTGCGGGCCGACCACCGCCAGGACGCGGGCGTGGTAGGCGTCCATCTGGGCCCGCTCCTCGCCGGTCAGCAGGTCCGCGACGATCAGCCGGCGGTCGATGGGGGCCAGCGTCAGGGTTTCGAAGCCCATCATCGGCCGCTCGCCGCCCGGGATGGGCTCGGCCGGCGTGACCACCTGCAGGTTCTCGATGCGGATGCCGTAGGCGCCTTCCTTGTAGTAGCCCGGCTCGTTCGACAGGATCATTCCGGGCAGCAGGGCGACGGTGTTGGGGACCTTGGAAATCCGCTGCGGCCCTTCGTGGACGCCCAGGTAGGAGCCTACGCCGTGGCCGGTGCCGTGGTCGTAGTCCAGGCCCTGCGCCCAGAGCGCCGTGCGCGCCAGGGCGTCCAGCGCCGAGCCGGTGGTTCCGGCCGGGAAGCGGACGCGCGCGAGAGCCAAGTGGCCCTTCAGCACCAGAGTGAAGCGCTCGGCCATCTCCTGGCTCGGCGCGCCTATGGCGATGGTGCGGGTGACGTCGGTGGTGCCGTCCAGGTACTGCGCGCCTGAATCCACCAGCAGGAGCGATCCGGGCTCGGTCCGCCTGTTGAGCCGCTCGGTCGGCCGGTAGTGGACGATGGCGCCGTTCGAGGCGGCGCCGGCGATGGTGTCGAAGGACAGGTCCTGCAGCGCGCCGGTGGCCTCGCGGAACGCCTCCAGCTTTGACACGGCGGCGATCTCGTCCGGGGGGGTCACCTGTCCCTCCGTCCCCAGCCAGTGCAGGAAGCGGGTCAGGGCCGCCCCATCGCGCGCGTGGGCCCGGCGGGCGCCTTCGATCTCGACCGGGTTCTTGGTCGCCCGCGGCAGCATGCAAGGGTCCTCGCCGCGCACCACCAGGGCGCCGGCGGCGGACAGGGCCTCGAAATACCAGGCCGACGACTGGGCGGGATCGACGAGCACGGACTTGCCGGTCAATTCGCCGAGCGCCCGGGGCAGGTCGTCCGGCGTCTCCAGACGCACCTGGTTGCCCAGCCAGGCCGGCAGGTCCGGCGTGACCTTCCGCGGGTCGAGGAACAGCCGCGCCGTGCCGTCGGCGTTGAGGATGGCCTGGGCGAGCGGCAGGGGCGAGCGGATCACGTCGCCGCCGCGCACATTGAACAGCCAGGCGATCGTAGAGGGCGCGGTCAGCACGGCGGCATCCGCGCCGCGGGCGGCGAGGTCCTGGCCGACGCGGGCGCGCTTGGCCGCGGAGTCTTCGCCGGCATACTCCAGAGGATGTGGCGCGACCGGAGCGGCGGGCTGCGGGGGCCGAGCCTGGCCCCAGGCTGTGTCGAGCGGATTGGGCGTCACCGGCCGCAGTTCGGCGCCCGCCTTGGCGGCGGCGACCTTGAGGCGCTCCAGCGCATCGGGACTGTGCAGGCGGGGGTCATAGCCGATCGCCTGGCCCTGCCGTGCGGCGGTCTCCAGATAGGCCGGCACCCCGCCCTCGACGAGGTCACGGATTTCGAAGGTCTGCGGGTCGACCTGGTCGCGCACCTGCAGGGTGTAGCGGCCGTCGACGAACACCGCCGCCCTGTCCTGGAAGATCACCGCGGCGCCGGCGGAGCCGGTGAAGCCCGTGGCCCAGCCCAGCCGGTCGTTGGCGGCCGGCAGGTATTCGTTCTGGTGCTCGTCCTCATGGGGGATCAGCAGGCCGTCCAGACCCTGCTCGGCCATGGCCCGGCGGATCAGCGGCACATGGCGGGGGCCGAAGGACGGATCGGTGCTCTCGTCGAAGGTCTGGCGCATGGGCGGCATGTAATCGCTTCGGCCGCGAGCGGCAAAGGGCCGAGACCGATGCCCGTCGGCGCCGGTCCGGTGGGCGTCGGCGGCAGCGGGTGCCCCCTATTGCGGCGCGGGCGCCGCGTCCTGGACGGCCTCGGCGGTCGCGGCGGCGCCGTCCTGGGCGGCCTGAGCCGTCC
>JAEYTM010000256.1 GCA_023434015.1 Pseudomonadota bacterium
CCGACGGCGTGCTCATCGGACGCGCCTGGGCCTACGCCCTCGCCGCACAGGGACAGGCCGGCGTCGAGCGCATGCTCCAGGGCATCCGCGCCGAAATGCTCGTCGCCATGGCCCTCATCGGCGAAACACGCATCACCGGACTGGATCGCTCCATCCTGGCTTAGCTATAGCTGCCCGCGCCGGCTCTTCTTCCTCGCCGGCGACACCCTGGGGGCGCCGGCGCTTGACGCGGCGGCGGTGCGCGCTAGACCGCGAGCCCCCGCGGACAGGCTAGGATCGACCCATGGATGAAGACTTCCGCCGTGCGGCGCTCGACTATCACCGTTTCCCTCGCCCGGGGAAGCTGAGCGTCGAAGCCACCAAGCGGATGGCCACCCAGCGCGACCTCGCCCTGGCCTATTCCCCGGGCGTGGCGGCGGCCTGTCAGGCCATCGTCGAGGACCCGGGCGCGGCGCGCGACATGACCGCCCGCGGCAACCTGGTGGCGGTGATCTCCAATGGCACCGCCGTGCTCGGCCTCGGGGCCATCGGCCCGCTGGCGTCGAAGCCGGTGATGGAAGGCAAGGCGGTCCTGTTCAAGAAGTTCGCCGGCATCGATGTCTTCGACATCGAGGTCGACGCCGACGATCCCGACCGGTTCATCGAGGTGGTGGCGGCCCTGGAGCCGACCTTCGGAGGCATCAACCTCGAGGACATCAAGGCCCCGGAATGTTTCGTGATCGAGAAGGCCCTGCGCGAGCGCATGGCCATCCCGGTGTTCCACGACGACCAGCACGGCACCGCCATCGTCTGCGCGGCGGCGGTTCGCAACGCCCTGCTGCTGCAGGGCAAGGCGCTCGAGGAGGTGAAGCTGGTCACCTCGGGCGCCGGCGCCGCGGCCCTGGCCTGCGTCGACCTTCTGGTGTCCATGGGGCTGCCGGTCGAGAACGTCACCCTCACCGACATCAAGGGTGTGGTCTACCAGGGCCGCGACCCGGACATGCCGGAGAACCTGGCCCGCTACGCCCGGCCGACCGACGCGCGCGCCCTGCCGGACGTGCTGAAGGGCGCCGACATCTTCCTCGGCCTGTCGGCCCCGCGGGTGCTGAAGGCCGAATGGCTTCCGCTGCTGGCCGAGAAGCCGCTGATCCTGGCCATGGCCAACCCGGATCCGGAAATCCTGCCGGAACTGGTCGCCGAAGCCCGGCCCGACGCCATCATGGCCACCGGACGGTCTGATTATCCGAACCAGGTCAACAACGTCCTCTGTTTCCCGTTCATCTTCCGGGGCGCGCTCGACGTCGGCGCGCGCGAGATCAACGAGGCGATGAAGGTCGCCGCCGCCGAGGCGCTGGCCGAACTGGCGCGCGTCGAGGCCAGCGACGTCGTCGCCTCGGCCTATGGCGGAACGACCCCTGGTTTCGGTCCGCAGTACATCATTCCCCGGCCCTTCGATCCCCGGCTGATCCTGGTCATCGCCCCGGCGGTGGCGCGGGCGGCGATGGAGACGGGCGTCGCCGAGCGGCCGATCGCCGACTTCGACGCCTACCGCCGCGAGCTGGAGGTGTTCGCCTACCGCTCCGGCCAGCTCATGCGGCCGGTGTTCGAGCGCGCCCGCAAGACGCCTGCCCGGGTGGCCTACGCCGAAGGCGAGGATGAGCGCGTGCTGCGCGCCGTGCAGACCGTCGTCGACGAGGGACTGGCGACGCCGGTGCTGGTCGGCCGGCGCGGGGTGATCGCCGACAAGATCCGGCAGATGGGCCTGCGCCTGGACATCGACCGCGGGGTGGAGATCGTCGACCCGACGGACGCCGACGCGCTCGCCCCCCTGGTGGATGACTACCGCGCCCTGGTCGGCCGTCGCGGCGTCTCGCCGGCCGCCGCCGCGCGCCGTGTGGCCACCCGCCCGACCGTCACCGCATCCATGCTGCTGCAGGCCGGTCGGGTCGACGCGGCCCTGGTGGGCGGGCAGGGGGACTGGTGGCGCCACATGACCTACGCCCTGCCGATCATCCCGCGCCGGGACGACGTCGCCAGGGTCTACGCCATGTCGACCCTGATCCTGCCGATCGGGGCGCTGTTCTTCTGCGACACCCACGTCAACGTCGATCCGACCGCCGCCCAGGTGGCGGAGATGGCGGTGCTGGCCGCCACCGAGGTGGGCCGGTTCGGCATCGCGCCGAAGGTGGCCCTGCTGTCGCATTCAAACTTCGGGGCCAGCAATTCGCCCAGCGCCCGCAAGATGCGCGAGGCCCTGGCGCTGATCCAGGCCCAGGCGCCCGAGCTCGAGGTGGACGGCGAGATGCACGCCGACGCGGCCCTGCGCGAGGCGCTGCGCGACGGTCTCGTCACCGACAGCCGGCTGACGGGCGCCGCCAACCTGCTGGTGATGCCCAACCTCGACGCGGCCAACATCTCCCTGACGCTGATGGCCGCCGCCAGCGACGCCCTCCTGGTCGGACCGGTGCTGCTCGGTCTGTCCAAGCCGCTGCACGTGATGATCCCGGCTGTGACCGCGCGGGGCATCGTCAACATGACCGCCCTGGCGGTGTGCCAGGTTTCCGCCGGGGTGGAGTGACCCGGGCCCGGGACGCCGCGCCGCGGCGTCCCGGTTCAGCGGCCGCGGCTTGAACCGCGAGCTGCATATAAGTTTTTTGTATTTTCGCCACAGCGCCACAAATGCCGACGAAGACAGTCATGC
>JAEYTM010000319.1 GCA_023434015.1 Pseudomonadota bacterium
GGGGAGGAGCGTCACGCGAGAAGGTCGCGGAATTCGTGGCTGCGGCGCAGCCAGGCGGCGGCATAGCCGCAGATGGGCGTGACCTTCAGGCCCCGCGCGCGAGCGTCGGCGGCCAGGGCCGCCATCAGCCGTCCGGCCGCCCCCGTGCCGCGCAGGGCCGGCGGGCTTTCCACATGATCGATATAGAGCCGCTCGCCCGACAGCCGGTAGTCGGCCCAGGAGGTCAGGCCCTGCTCGTCCATCTCGTAGCGGGCGTTGGCGACGTCGTTGCGCAGCTCGGACATGGGGGCTCCTTCGGGAGGGGAACTGGTTTGCGGCGGATTTGATCCCGGCCAGGTCCGCGGCGGAAGCCCCCTCACCCGCTTCGCGGGAGCTCCCCCAGAGGGGGAGCATCTTGCGCGCAGGCGCCGGGTCGGCTGTGATCCGATCCTCCCCTCCTGGGGGAGGATCTATTGCGTTTCAGACCAGCTCCACGGCCATGGCGGTGGCTTCGCCGCCGCCGATGCAGAGGCTGGCGACGCCGCGTTTCAGGCCGCGGGCCTGGAGGGCGCTGAGCAGGGTGGCGAGGATGCGGGCGCCCGAGGCGCCGATGGGGTGGCCGAGGGCGCAGGCGCCGCCGTTGACGTTCAGCTTCGCCCGATCGAGGCCGAGATCGCGCTCGGCGACCATGGCGACGACGGCGAAGGCCTCGTTGACCTCGAACAGGTCGACGTCGTCGAGGCTCCAGCCGGCGCGGGCCAGGGCCTTGCGGATGGCCGGGACCGGGGCGGTGGTGAACAGGCCGGGTTCGTGGGCGTGGGCGGCGTGGGCGGCGACGCGCGCGACGACCGTCAGGCCGAGGCGGCGCGCGACGCTCTCCCGCGTCATCACCAGGGCGGCGGCGCCGTCGCTGATCGAGGAGGCGTTGGCGGCGGTGATGGTCCCGTCCCTGGCGAAGGCGGGCTTGAGGGTCGGGATCTTCTCCGGGTCGGCCTTCAGCGGCTGCTCGTCGCGCTCGACCAGCACGGTCCCCTTGCGGGTGACCACCTCGACCGGGACGATCTCGCGCTCGAAGGCGCCGCTTTCGACGGCGGCGCGGGCGCGGGACAGGGAGGAGATGGCGTAGTCGTCCTGGGCGGCGCGGGTGAACTGGTAGGCCCGGGCGGTCTCCTCGGCGAAGGACCCCATCAGCCGGCCGGGCTCGTAGGCGTCCTCCAGGCCGTCGAGGTACATGGAGTCAAGGATGGCGTCGTGGCCGATGCGGGCGCCGCCGCGATGCTTCTGCAGCAGGTAGGGGGCGTTGGACATGCTCTCCATGCCGCCGGCGACGACGACGTCCACCGAGCCGGCGGCGAGCGCGTCGTGGGCCATGATCGCGGCCTGCATGCCCGAGCCGCACATCTTGTTGACGGTGGGCGCCTGGACCGACTGCGGCAGGCCGGCGTGGAGCGCGGCCTGGCGGGCCGGCGCCTGGCCGAGGCCCGCGGGCAGGACGCAGCCCATGACGATCTGCTCGACGGCGTCCGGGGCGATCCCGGCGCGTTCGCCGGCGGCGCGCACGGCGGCGGCGCCGAGGTCGGTGGCCTTGAGCGCCGACAGCGCCCCCTGGAACCCGCCCATCGGCGTGCGGGCGTAGGCGGCGATGACGACGGGGTCGGTGGCCTGGGTCATGGGGGGAATATAGGGCGCAGGCGAAGCGGGGCGAAGGGGGGCGCGGAAAGGCGTCCTTCTCCCCTTGTGGGAGAAGGTGGGCCGCGAAGCGGGTCGGATGAGGGGTTACTCAGAGCTGCGGCGGGCGGGTGTCGAGAGGTGAGCGCGACCCCTCATCCGTCAGGCTTCGCCTGCCACCTTCTCCCGCAGGGGGAGAAGGAGACCGGCGGCTCAGACGTCGCGGACGGTTCCGTCGATGAAGCCGCCGCCGAGGACGCGGGTGGGGGCTTCGGGGGCGTAGAGGACGCAGGCCTGGCCGGGGGCGACGCCTTCCTCGGGAGTGTCGAAGGTGACGCCGGGGCGGCCGTCGACCAGGGCCAGCCGGCCGGGCGCGGGCTCGCGGGTGGAGCGGACGCGGGCCAGCACCGGGCGGCCGGCGGCGCAGGCGGCCTCGATCGAGGGGCCGTCGCCGATCCAGTTCGTTTCTTTCAGCGTCAGGGCGTGGGTCAGCAGCGCCTCGCGCGGGCCGACGATCACCCGGCGGCTGTCCGCGTCGATCCTGACCACGAACAGCGGATCGCCGACCGCGACGTTAAGGCCCCGGCGCTGGCCGATGGTGTAGCGGGTGACGCCGTCGTGACGGCCGAGCACGCGGCCGTCCAGGTGCACGATGTCGCCCGGCTCCGCCCCGTGCGGGCGCAGGCGGTCGATCAGGGTGGTGTAGCGGCCTTCCGGCACGAAGCAGATGTCCTGGCTGTCCGGCTTGTCGGCGGCGGCGAGGCCCAGTTCGGCGGCCGCGGCGCGCACGGCCGGCTTGGGCAGGCCGCCGAGCGGGAAGCGCAGGCAGTCGAGCTGTTCCGCCGTGGTGGCGAACAGGAACCAGGACTGGTCGCGGGCCGGATCGTGCGCCCGGTGCAGCTCGGGACCGTCCGGGCCGAGCTCGCGGCGGACATAGTGGCCGGTGGCCATGGCCGCCGCGCCCAGGTCGCGGGCGACGTCGAGCAGGTCGCGGAACTTCACCGTCTGATTGCAGCGGATGCAGGGGATGGGCGTCTCGCCGCGCAGGTAGCTGTCGGCGAAGTCCTCGATCACCTGCTCTTTGAAGCGGCTCTCGTAGTCGAGGACGTAGTGCGGGATGCCGAGGGCCTCGGCGGCGGTGCGGGCGTCGTGGATGTCCTGGCCGGCGCAGCAGGCGCCCTTCTTCTGGATCGCCGCGCCGTGGTCGTAGAGCTGCAGGGTGACGCCGACCACGTCGTAGCCCGCCTTCGCCAGCAGGGCGGCGGTGACGGTGGAGTCCACCCCCCCGGACATGGCCGCGACGATCCGCGTCCCGGCCGGCAGGCCCACGGCCTCGCGCGCAGCCTGCACCAGGCCGTCGGAAAGGCCGTCGGCGGGAGAGCGGGCCAGGGCCGTGTCGGCCAGGGTGGGGACGAGCGTCATGGCCGCCTATTTAGAGGCTGCGCCCAGGGTTTGCGAGGGCGGGCGCGAAGACCCGGGATCAGGCCCTCCCGCAGAGGTGATGCGGCGGCGTCACACAAATGGCCTAAGCTTGCGCCATCGTCGCCCGGGTCGCTTTTCCGGACGCCGCCGACCGGACCGATGGTCCCGTCCATTCCTCCTCGAAAGGGGGGCCTTCGTCATGAACCGCTACCGCATCTACGTCCTGAACCGGCAGGATCGCGTCGCCGAGAAGTTCGAGGACGCCTACCCCTCCGACCGCGCCGCCCTGGAAGCGGCGGAGGATGTCAGCGCCGGCGCCTACGCCGCCGAGGTGTGGAACGGCGAGCGGCTGGTCGCGCGCCTGGGCGGCGAACTGCGGATCGGCTGAGCGGCTACTTCAGCAGGTTCAGCAGCGAGGTCTGCTGCAGGGCCATGAACACCTGGGCCGAGGCCTGCACCGACATCTGCGCCATCTGCAGCTGGCTGACCGCCAGCGGCATGTCGGCGTCGGTGATGTCGCCCATCATGCCGGCCAGGGTGTTCTCGCGCGTCACCAGGTCGGCCTTCACCGAGTCGACCCGCTTCTGCACCAGGCCGTTGCGGGCGGTGGTGTTGGTCAGGTCGCCCCGCAGCCCGTCCCAGGTCGCAAGCTGGCCCTCCAGGAAGGCGAGCTGGGCCGGGGTGAGCTCGCCGCCGAACGGCGTCGCCTCGTGGAAGGCCTGCATGGTCCTGTAGGCGGTGAGCAGGTCCGTGCCGATCTCGTCGGCCAGGACGCCGGTGGTGACGGTGGTGGAGTCGTCGATCTTCGCCTGCACCTTGAAGCGGTCGTTGTGGAAGAAGTCGGCGATGGCGGTCAGGGGGGCGGTCAGGTCGCTGAGCTGGCCGGCGGTGACCGGCCGGGCGTCGATCTGGCCGCCGGCGAACAGGTACTTGCCGGCGTAGCGGGCGTTCATCCCCTCCACCGCATTGCGGAAATGCGCCTGCAGGTCCTCCATCAGGGTGTCGCCGCGGCCGCTGGCGATGGCGTCGGCGATCGACTGGCGGGTGGCGGCGGCGGAGCCGGTGACCTGGTTGAGGGCGGCGTCCTGGGTGGTCAGCTTGTCGGCGATCAGCTTGTTCTGGTCGGCGTAGACCTCCAGCCGCGCCTGGACGGTGCGCATGGCGGTGAGGGTCTCGGCGTGGCGGGCATAGTCCTTGAGGTCGCTGCCGTTCTTCTGGGTGGCGACCTTGTCGCCGGCGGCCATCTGGCGCTGCTGGGCGGCCATCAGATTGGCCAGGACCGAGCTGTAGTTGCCGGCGGTGGAGACGCGGGTGGTCATGTCAGGATTCCTCAGACCATCTGGGTCAGGACGTCGAAGAGGTCCTTCGCCGCCTGGATCATGCGCGCGGAGGCGTTGAACGCCTGCTGGTAGGTGGTGAGCCGGACCAGTTCCTCGTCGAGGTTGACGCCCTCGACGCTCTGGCGACGCGCCGTGGCCTCGCCCATCACCGACTGGGCCGCCTGTTTGCGGGTCTCGGCGTCGGCGGCGTCGCGGCCGACCGAGCCGCCGAACTCGGCGGCGTAGCGGGACAGGGTCATGGTCACGACGCCCAGCGAGCCGGCCGCCTGGAACCGCGTCGTCGCATCGCCGGCCGCGCCCAGGGCCAGGGCCCCGCGGCCGTCGCC
>JAEYTM010000034.1 GCA_023434015.1 Pseudomonadota bacterium
GTCGGGCAGCTGGAGACCGGCGCCGTGCTGGAGGGATCGACGGAATATCGCCAGATCGCCCAGACCCGCGGCCTGCCGCGCGACAACCACTAGCCGGGTCTGATCGACAAGGCCCCCATGGACCGCCTAGGTTCGCGCGACACAGGGGAGACAGGATTGTGCCGCGAGGGACATCAACCGCGGGGCGGGAGCGCGCGCCGACGGCTCGAACCAAGCGGGGCCACGACAACATCGCCGACCGCATCGGCATAGCGATCGTCAACGGCGCCTACCGGCCCGGCGACACCCTGCCGGGCGAGATCGAGTTCAGCGAGCAGCTCGGCGTCTCCCGCACGGTGCTGCGCGAGGCCATCCGCACCCTCGTCGCCAAGGGCATGGTCGAAAGCCGCCCGAAGAGCGGCACCCGCGTCCTGCCCCGGCGCGGCTGGAGCCTGCTCGACCCCACGGTCCTCGGCTGGATGTGCGAGGGCGAGGTGGACCCGGAGTTCCTGCGCGACCTGTTCGAACTGCGGGTCGTGATCGAACCGGCGGGGGCCGCCCTGGCGGCCCAGCGTCGGTCGGGCCAGGACCTGGCGCGGATGGGCCACGCCCTGGAGGAGATGGCGGCGCACGGCCTGAGCACGGCCGAAGGCCAGCAGGCCGACCAGCGCTTCCACGACGCCATTCTGGACGCCTGCGGCAACGAGGCGCTGCAGACCCTGGCGGGGACCATCTCGGCGTCGGTCCGCTGGACGACGATCTTCAAGCAGCGCAAGCGCAAGCTGCCGCGCGATCCGCTGCCGGACCACCAGGCCATCTACCTGGCCATCGCCGACGGCGACGTCGACGCCGCCCGCGCGGCCATGGCCGAGCTCGTGCGTCTGGCCCTGCGCGACACCGAGCTTTCGATGGACGCCTGAGGCGGCTCAGCCCGGAAGCGCCGGGGCGGTGATGCGTCGGCCGCGCCGGATGGCCTGTTCGACGATCTCCAGCGGCGTGACATCCACCGCCGAGCGGCCGGCCTGAATGAGGTCGGCGAACTCCGAATAGAGGTTCGGATATTCCCGATCCGTCCCCTCGCGCGCCGGCGCACCCGGCAGGAGCAGGTCGGCGCCGCCGCGCGACAGGGTCAGTTCACCGGCGTCGGTCTGCAGGGACAGGTCCCAGTGCGGCGGACCGGGGTGCAGGAAGTCGAACGCCGCCTGCACCTGCAGGCCGTCGCCGTCGCGCAGGTCGAGATCGACGCGCACCGGGCTCTCGGCGTCCGAGGGGGTCTCCAGCGTGGCCGCCTGCACGGTCCAGGGGCCGGGGATCAGGTGCGTCAGAATCGACAGGGCGTTGATGCCCGGATCGAAGACCCCCATTCCGGCGTGGGTCCAGATCCAGTCCTGGCCCGGGTGCCAGACCCGGTAGTCCTCGCGCCAGACGATCCGTCCGCCGGTCACGCGCCGCCCAGCCAGCCATTCGTGGGCCGGCTCAACGGCCGCGGCGTAGCGCGAATGCCAGGCGGTCATCAGGCTGACGCCTGCGGCCCCGGCCAGCGGAACGAGGGCTTCGACCTCGGCCGAGGTGACGCCGGGGGGCTTTTCGAGCAGCACGTGCTTGCCGGCGGCGATGGCCTGACGGGCGAGCGCGGACCGTAGGGCGGGGGGCGTGCAGATCGCGACGGCGTCGACCGGCGGCCCCTCGGCGAGGAAACCCGCCAGGTCCGCCGTGTGCGGCAGGTCGCCGGGCGCCCCGGCGGGGTCCACCACGCCGGCCAGCACGAAGCCGGGGTCGGCGGCGATGGCCGGAACGTGCTGGTCGCGGGCGATCTTGCCGAAGCCGACCAGGACGACGCGGATGGGGGCGGTCATCACAGCTGCCGGACGCGCACGTCCTGCGCCGGCGCGGCGACGAGACGGTTGCGGAGCGGGAATTCGAACGGCGGCGCTGCGATCTCGAACTCGTCGCCCGGCTGGGTGACGAAGCCGTCGGCGCAGGACAGCACCGCCGCGCCCAGGAAGTGCACGTGCACGTCGCCCGGTCGCCGGAACAGGTCGTACTTGAAGTGGTGCGCCTCGAGGTTGGCCAGGCTGTGGGCCATGTTGCCCTCGCCCGACAGCATGGGGCGCTCCCAGACGACCGCGCCGTCGCGGCGGATGCGGCTCGTCCCCACCACCTCCGGCGGAAGCGATGTGGCGAGGAGTTCGGGGCCGAGCGAGGCGGGCCGCAGCTTGGAGTGGGCCAGCCACAGGTAGTTCACGCGCTCGGTGACGTGGTCGGAGAACTCGTTCGCCAGGCAGTACCCCAGCCGGCACGGGGCGCCGTCAGGCGCGACCACGTAGATGGCGGCGATCTCGGCCTCGTCGCCGCCGTCGCCGGCGAAGGCCGGCGAGGTCAGGTCGCCGCCGGGCGCGACCAGATAGCCGCCGTCGCCCTTGTAGAACCATTCCGGCTGGGCGCCGTCCTCGCCCTCCGCCGGCTTGCCGCCCTCCAGGCCGAGCATGAACATGCGCATGGAGTCCGTGAGCGGAGCCCCGGCCGCCGCCTTGGCGTGCATTTCGTCGCGGCTCTTGGCCGACCCCAGGTGTGTGAGGCCGGTGCCGGTCATCAGCAGGTGGGCGGGGTCGCGGTGGTCGATGGGCGCCAGCACCCGACCCTCGGCAAGCGCGGCGGCCACGTCGACCGGGTCTGCGAGCTGCGCGGTGTGGGCCAGGGACGCGCCCGCCTCGATCGCCAGCATGGCGAGATCGTAGAGCGAGTCGGCGTTGGCGACGGCGCGCCAGCCGCCGTCCTGGCCGGCGGCGGCCAGCCGTCGATCGCCCTCGGGGGTGCGCAGTTGGACGAAACGCATCGGAGACTCCACAAAAAGGGACCTGCGGCCGGGCATCGGCGACCGCGTGAAAGCTACTACCTCATCGTGGAGAAGCGCAGCACCATGACATTGGCGTAGGTCTGGCCCGGATCGAGCCGCGCGGTCGGGAAGGCCGGCTGGTTCGGGCTGTCGGGGTACACCTGCGGTTCCAGGCAAAGGCCGTCGCTCTGCCGGTAGACCCGTCCGCCGCGCCCGACCGTTGTCCCGTCGAGGAAGTTCCCGGAATAGACCTGCAGGCCCGGCGCGGTGACCAGCAGGTCCATGCGGCGCCCGGAGGCCGCATCCTCCAGCCGCGCCGCCGGCCGCAGTTCACCGGCCTGTCCATCGATGACAAAATTATGGTCGTAGCCGCGACCGAGGCGCATCTGCGCGTCGCCGCCGTCGCGGATGCGGGCGCCGATGGCCGCGGGCTGGCGGAAGTCGAACGGGGAGCCGGCCACGGGACGCAGTTCCCCGGTGGGGATCAACGTCTCGTCGACCGGCGTGTATCGCTCGGCATGCAGCGTCAGCCGCTGGTCCAGGATGTCGGCCGCAGCCCGCTCGCCCGCCAAGTTGAAGAAGGCGTGGTTGGTCAGGTTGACCACCGTCGGCCGGTCGGTGGTCGCGCCGTAGGCGATCTTCAGCTCGTTCCGTTCGTTCAGCGAATAGGTCACCGTCGCCTCGAGGGCGCCGGGATAGCCGGCCTCGCCGTCGGGACTGCTATAGGCGAGGGTGACGCTGGCCTCGGGGCCGCTGCGAACCGCGGTGATGCGCCAGACCTGCTTGTCGAAGCCGGCGGGACCGCCGTGCAGATGGTTCGGCCCGTCGTTGGCCGGCAGCACATGCTCCCGGCCGTCCAGGGTGAACTTGCCGCCCTTGATGCGGTTGGCGTAGCGGCCGATCGAGGCGCCGAAGTAGTTGGGCTTGGCGAGGTACTCGGCGGCGGTGTCGTAGCCCAGGGTGATCTCGTCCCCCTGGCCGTTCCGGTCCGGCGTGACCAGCGACTGCAGGATGGCTCCCAGGCTGATGATCCGGGCGCTGACCCCGGCGGCGTTGGTCAGGACCACCGCCTCGACCGGCGTGCCGTCGGCGAGGGCGCCGAAGGCCTCGCGGCGGGCCTCGGCGGCCTGGGCGCCAGAGGCGGCGACGGCGGCTGCGACCGCCACGGCTACGACAGACAGTCGGGTCATGCGGGTCTCCGTGGCGCCGGGGCTATTGAAGCTGCAGGAGGACGATGGACTTCGCGGGCAGGGTCGCGCTCAGCGTACCGCCCGAGATCCGCGCCCCCGAGAAAGCGACCGGCCGGACGTCGTCCGGGCGGTCGAAGGTGTTGTGCGCCTGCATCGTCGGGGCGGTCAGCACCCGGCCGGAGACGCCCGCCGCGGTCACCCCGTTCAGCACCGCCTCCACGCTCGCCGGCTGGTTCGGGTCGAGGTTCACCAGCGCGACATAGATCTTGCCGTCCTGGCCGCGCGCCGCCGTGGCGTTGACCGCGGGGAGGGCCCACTGGTCCTTGTGGTACCAGCTCGACTTCAGCTCCACCGGCAGCAGGGTGGCGTCCTGGAAGGGCCTGTACATCTCGAACACATGGTAGGTCGGGGTGAGCACCATCTTCGGCCCGTCGGTCAGGATCATGGCCTGAAGGACGTTCACCATCTGGGCGATGTTGGCCATCCGCACCCGCTCGGCGTGGTGGGTGAAGATGTTGATGTTGAGCGCCGCGATCATCGCGTCGCGCAGGGTGTTCTGCTGCTGGAGGAAGCCCGGGTTGCTGCCCGGCGCGGGGTCGTGCCAGGCGCCCCATTCATCGACCGCGATGATCTTGCGTTTCTCCGGGTCGTACCGGTCCATGATCTTCTCATGGCCCGAGATGTACTCGTCCATCAGCATGGTCTTGGACAGGGTGCGGGCCCAGGCCTCCTCGTCGAACTCAGTCGCCGAGCCCTTGGAGCGCATGCCGCCGGGGAAGGTGTAGTAGTGGACGCCGGTGCCGTCGATCTCGCTGGCGGCCTCGCGCATCATCACCTCGGTCCAGTGATAATCGAAGTTCGTACCGACGTTGTGGGTGGCGCCGCTGGCGATCTTCATCGTCTTCGTGCCGGCGGGGACCTTGATGAAGGTCGAGTAGCGCTTGGTGACGTCCGCGGCGTACTCCGCCCGCATGTTGCCGCCGCAACCCCACAGCTCGTTGCCGATGCCGAACCAGGGCAGCTTCCACGGCTCCTTGCGGCCGTTCCTGGCGCGCAGGTCGGCCAGGCTGCCGGCCGGCGCGGTCATGTACTCGACCCACTCGGCCATTTCCTGCGGCGTGCCGTTGCCGACATTGCCGGAGACATAGGCCTCCGCGCCGATCAGCTCGGCGAAGTCCATGAATTCGTGGGTGCCGAAAGCGTTGTCCTCGGTGACCCCGCCCCAGTGGGTGTTGATCTTCACCGGCCGCTTGTTCCGCGGGCCGATGCCTTCACGCCAGTGGTACTCGTCGGCGAAGCAGCCGCCCGGCCAGCGGACGACCGGGACCTTGAGCGCCCTGAGCGCCGCCGCCACGTCGTTGCGCACGCCGCGGGTGTTGGGGATCTTCGAGTTCGGACCGACCCAGACGCCCTCGTAGATGCCGGTTCCGAGGTGCTCGGCGAACTGTCCGAAGATCCTTCGGTCGATCACCGGGCCGGGCTTGTCGGCGGAGATGGTCAGGGTCGCGCTCGGCGCCTGCGCCCACGCGGGCGTGGCCGCAAGGCATAGGGCCGCCAGGGTTCCCAGCACCTGTTTCACAGCATCGCCTCCCAGCTTATTTGTCCAACAATTAGCCAAGCCGAATTGTGGCGGCAAGCCGCGAATAGGGGCGCGGCTGGCGCGGCCGGCGCGGATGTGCCAGATCGCCCGGCGGACAGCGGCGCGCGCGCCGACGCCCGACAGGAAGCAACGCATGGGGGACGGTGGGGTGGTGACGACGGCTGGTCTCGATCCCGTCAAGGCGGCTGTGGCCCTCGACCAGCAGGGGCGGCACGATCTCGCCGAGAGCGTCCTGCGCGCGGCCCTGCGGGACACGCCGGAGGACCGGCGGCTGCGCTGGCATCTGGCCTTCATCCTGCTGAGGGCGGGCAATTTCGACGAGGGCTGGCCGCTATACGAGGCCCGGGACGGCCGTTTCGGCTGGCGCCCCGCGCTCCGCTATCCCGAATGGTCCGGCGAGCCGGTCCGATCGCTTCTGCTGCTGCCCGAACAGGGACTGGGCGACCAGATCCAGTTCGCCCGCTACGCCCCGCTGCTGCGCGACCGCGGGGTCGAGGTGACCCTGGTCTGCCCGCCGACGCTTGAACGCCTGTTCCGCGATCTCGGCGTGCGCGTGATTCCGGCGAGCGGCCGGCAGGACATCCCGCGCCACGACGCCTGGGCCTTCGTCGGCTCGCTGCCCTACCGGTTGGGCGGCGAGATTCCGGCGCAACCCTATCTCCGCGGCCGCGAGGGTGAGGGGCGCGGGCTCGGGTTCGCCTGGCGCGGCCATCCCGGCCACATCAACGACCGCGCCCGTTCGCTGCCCGACGATCTCGCCGCCGAGGTGCTGGCCCTGCCGGGCGTGCGCTCCCTGCATCCGGAAACGACCGGGGCGGCGGACATGGAAGACACCGCGGAGATCATCCGCGGCCTCGAACTGGTCATCTCGGTCGATACGGCGGTGGCGCACCTGGCGGGCGCGATGGGCAAGCCTTGCTGGCTGCTGCTGCCCTCGCCGCCCGACTGGCGCTGGCAGCTGAACCGGGCGGACACGCCCTGGTACAGCTCGGTGCGTCTGCTGCGGCAGAGCCGTCCTGGCGACTGGACGCCGGTGATCGACGAACTCAAGGCGCGGCTCGGCGGCGCGACCTGAGGCGGCGCGATCAGGTCGGCGGCGCTTCCGCCGGACTGGGCGGGGCGTTGCGCCGGCCGGCGCTCGACCAGG
>JAEYTM010000043.1 GCA_023434015.1 Pseudomonadota bacterium
GATCGGCGGGGCCAGGCGGATGTGCAGTTCCTTGAGCTGCCTGTCCTCGACCTCGGACGGCGCGTTCATCATCAGGTCCTGACCCTGCTGGTTCAGCGGGAAGGCGATGACCTCGCGGATGGCCGTCTCGCCGGCCAGCAGCATGACGATGCGGTCGATGCCGGGCGCCAGGCCGCCGTGCGGCGGCGCGCCGTGACGGAAGGCGTTGAGCATGCCGCCGAACTGCTCCTCGACCACCTCCGGCCCGTAGCCGGCGATCTCGAAGGCCCGCAGCATGATCTCCGGCAGGTGGTTCCGGATCGCGCCGGAGCAGAGCTCGTAGCCGTTGCAGACGATGTCGTACTGGTAGGCCAGGATGTCGAGCGGGTCCTTGGTGTTCAGGGCCTCCAGCTCGCCCTGCGGCATCGAGAACGGGTTGTGCGAGAAGTCGACGCGGCCGGTCTCCTCGTTCAGTTCGAACATCGGGAAGTCGACGATCCAGACGAACTCGAAGCGGGTCTCGTCGATCAGCTTCAGGTCGGTCCCGACCTTGGTCCGCGCCGAGCCGGCGAACTTGTAGAAGGCCTTAGGGTCGCCGGCGACGAAGAAGGCGGCATCGCCCTTGCCCATGCCGAGCTGGCCCATCACCGCCTCGGTCTTCTCCGGCCCGAGGTTCTTGGCGATCGGGCCGCCCCAGGCGCCCTGGTCCTCGCTCCAGAAGATGTAGCCGAGGCCCGGCTGGCCCTCGCCCTGGGCCCAGGAATTCATCCGGTCGCAGAAGGCGCGGCTGCCGCCGCCCGGCGCGGGGATGCCCCAGACCGCGTTCTTGGCGTCCTCAAGGATGCGGGCGAACAGGCCGAAGCCGCCGCCGCGGAAGCCTTCGGAGACCTCCTGCATCTGGATCGGGTTGCGGGTGTCCGGCTTGTCGGTGCCGTATTTGGCGATGCTCTCGCGATAGGGGATGCGCGGGAACGGATAGGGCGTCACCGACTTGCCGCCCGCGAACTCGGTGAAGACGCCGTGCATCACCGGCTCGATGGCCGCGAAGACGTCCTCTTGCGTCACGAAGCTCATCTCGACGTCGAGCTGGTAGAACTCCAGGCTGCGGTCGGCGCGCAGGTCCTCGTCGCGGAAACAGGGGGCGATCTGGAAGTAGCGGTCGAAGCCGGAGACCATCAGCAGCTGCTTGAACTGCTGGGGGGCCTGCGGCAGCGCATAGAACTTCGACGGGTGCAGGCGGGAGGGGACCAGGAAGTCGCGCGCGCCTTCGGGCGACGAGGCTGTCAGGATCGGCGTCTGGTACTCCAGGAAGCCCTGGTCGATCATCCGCCGGCGGATCGACTGGATGGCCTGGGAGCGCAGCACGATGTTGCGGTGCAGGGTCTCGCGGCGCAGGTCCAGGTGGCGGTTCTTCAGCCGGATCTCTTCCGGATAGTCGGGCTCGCCGAAGACCGGCAGCGGCAGCTCGGAGGCTTCCGACAGCACGGCGATCTCACGCACGCGGATCTCCACCTCGCCGGTCGGCAGGCCGGCGTTCACCGTCTCGGGCGAACGGGCCACCACCTCGCCGTCGACGCGGATGACGCTCTCGGCGCGCAGACGCTCGATGGTGGCGAAGCCCGGGGTCTCCGGGCTGATCACCAACTGGGTCAGGCCGTAGTGGTCGCGCAGGTCGACGAAGACCAGGCCGCCGTGATCGCGCTTGCGGTGAATCCAGCCCGAAAGGCGGACCGTGGAGCCCGTGTCGGCGGCGCGGAGCGCGCCGCAGGTATGAGTGCGATAGGCGTGCATTTCTCAGGGAAAATCAGCTGTTTTACGAGGCGCGGAAGGGCGCATGCGTGGTCCCCCTTGTCAAGGCGCGCGCCCTACTTCGCCGGGTCGACGAGCGCCTGGTAGGTGAGCGTGCGGGCGGCGATGCCGAGCGGGTCGCCGCCCGTGCCGCCGAGGCGCTGGACCATGCCGACGAAGATCACATCGTTGGTCGGGTCGGCCCAGAACCAGGTGCCGGCCGCGCCGTTCCAGCTGATCGTCCCCGCCCCTTCCAGGCTGCCGGCGTAGCGCGGCTGGTTGACCACCTGCAGGTCGATGCCGAAGCCGACCGCCTCGTCGAACCGGCCGCCGGACTTGAGGATGGAGTCGGGCAGCAGGTTGGTCCCCATCAGCTCCACCGAGGCGGGCGAGAGGATGCGCACCCCGTCCAGCTCACCCTTGTTGAGCAGCATCTGGGCGAAGCGGGCGTAGTCGGCGGTGGTCGAGACGAGGCCCGCGCCGCCGGATTCCAGGTTCGGCGGGCGGGTGTAGTCGGGCATGGCCCCGCCGAACAGGCGGGTGGCCGGCTCGACCCGGTCGGTGTTGGGCACGGTGGAATAGATCGACGACAGGCGGCTGGCCTTGCTGGCCGGCACCTGGAAGCCGGTGTCGTTCATCCGCAGCGGCCTGAAGATCCGCTCCTCGAAGAACTGGCCCAGCGTCTGGCCGGTGATCTTCTCGATCACATAGCCCTGGATATCGACGGCGATGGAGTACTGCCAGCGCTCGCCGGGCTGGAAGGCCAGCGGCAGCTCGGCGATCCTGGAGATCATCTGCGGCAGGCCGTCCGACTGCAGGACCTGCTTGTCCTGGTACATCTTGTCGAGCGGGGTCGAGGGGTTGAGCCCGTAGCCGAAGCCGGCGGTGTGGATCATCAGCTCGCGCATGGTCGGCGGCCGCTTCGCCGGCTCGAGGATCGGCCGGCCGGCGGCGTCCTGGCCGGTCATCACCTGCAGGTTGGCGAATTCGGGGATGTAGCGGGTGACCGGATCGTCGAGCCGCCACCTGCCCTCCTCGAACAGGATCATCAGCGCCACGCCGGTGACCGGCTTGGTCATCGAATAGATGCGGAACATGGTGTCCGGGGTGACCGGCTGGCGGGTCGTCAGGTCCTTCACCCCATAGGTGTTGAAGCTGACCACCTGGCCGTGACGGGCCAGCAGGGTGGTCATGCCGGCCACGCGGCCGCTGGCGACGGCCTGCGCCATCGCCTCGTCCAGGCGTTTCAGGCGGGCCGAATCGAAGCCTAGGGATTCGGGCGAGGCGGCGGGCCGCAGCGACGCGCCCTGGGCGCCCGGCGCGCGGGTCGCGGCGGCGGATTGGGCGTAGGCGGCGGACGCCGGGGCCAGCGTCAGGGCGGCCACG
>JAEYTM010000075.1 GCA_023434015.1 Pseudomonadota bacterium
CGGTGTCGCTGGACGAGGTGCTGGCCGACATCCGCCGCCGCGACGCCCGCGACGGCGGGCGCGAGGCCGCGCCCATGCGCCCGGCCGAGGACGCCGTCTTGCTGGACACCTCCGAAAAGACTATAGAGCAGGCCGCCGATGCGGCCCGCCGCATCGTCGAGGCGGCGCGCGCCCGCTGGGAAACCTCCTAGCCGGCAATCCAACCGCGCCTTTCCCTCTGACGGCTGCGGGCAGATCCATTCCGCGCGAGGCATCGCCCCGCGCCTTCGGTTGCAACCCTTAACCCGACGCTGGGACTCCGCCCGACGCCTTCGCGGCGCGCGGGCCTCGCGTCATTCGAGACGAAAGACACCTATGGCTGACGATATGAGCCTGAATCCCTCGCGCGACGATTTCTCCGCCCTGCTCGACGAGTCCCTCGGCGGACGTGACTTCATGGAAGGCCAGGTTGTCCACGGCAAGGTCGTGGCGATCGAGAAGGACATCGCGATCATCGATGTCGGCCTGAAGACCGAAGGCCGCGTGCCGATGAAGGAATTCGGCGGCGAGGACGGCAAGGTCGCCCTCAAGGTCGGCGACACCGTCGAGGTGTTCCTCGAGCGCGTCGAGAACGCCATGGGCGAAGCCGTGCTCAGCCGCGACAAGGCCCGCCGCGAGGAAGCCTGGACCCGCCTGGAAGCCGTCTACGAGCGCAACGAGCCGGTCATGGGCTCGATCGTCGGCCGCGTGAAGGGCGGCTTCACCGTCGATCTCGGCGGCGCCTCGGCCTTCCTGCCGGGCTCGCAGGTCGACATCCGCCCGGTGCGCGACGTCGGCCCGCTGATGGGCCGCGAGCAGCCGTTCGCGATTCTCAAAATGGACCGCCCGCGCGGCAACATTGTCGTCTCGCGTCGCGCCATCCTCGAGGAAGCCCGCGCCGAACAGCGCACCGAGCTGGTCTCCCAGCTGCAGGAAGGCGAAGTCCGCGAAGGCGTGGTCAAGAACATCACCGACTACGGCGCGTTCGTGGACCTGGGCGGCATCGACGGCCTGCTGCACGTCACCGACATGAGCTGGAAGCGCGTCAACCACCCCAGCCAGGTGCTGGCGGTGGGCGACACCGTCAAGGTGCAGATCGTCAAGATCAACCCGGACACCCAGCGCATCTCGCTCGGCATGAAGCAGCTGCAGTCCGACCCGTGGGACGGCGTGGAAGCCAAGTACCCCGTGGGCGCGAAGTTCACCGGCCGCATCACCAACATCACCGACTACGGCGCCTTCGTGGAGCTGGAAGCCGGCGTCGAAGGCTTGGTGCACGTCTCGGAAATGTCCTGGACCAAGAAGAACGTCCACCCCGGCAAGATCGTCTCGACCTCGCAGGAAGTCGAAGTGGTCGTGCTGGACGTCGATCCGTCCAAGCGCCGCGTGTCGCTGGGCCTCAAGCAGGCCATGGCCAATCCGTGGGACGCCTTCGTCGCGGCCCACCCGATCGGCTCGACCGTCGAGGGCGAAGTCAAGAACGCCACCGAATTCGGCCTGTTCATCGGCCTGGAGAACGACATCGACGGCATGGTCCACCTGTCCGATCTGGACTGGGCGGTCTCCGGTGAAGAAGCCATCGCCAAGTACAACAAGGGCGACGTGGTGAAGGCCCGCGTGCTGGACGTCGACGTCGAGAAGGAACGCATCTCGCTCGGCATCAAGCAACTGGCCGGCGACCCGATGCAGGGCGACACCTACCGCAAGGGCCAGACCGTGACGGTCACCGTCACCGAGGTCACCTCGGGCGGCATCGAAGTCCGCTTCGGCGAGGACGACGCCCCGATGAGCGCTTTCATCCGCAAGTCGGACCTGTCCCGCGACCGTGCGGACCAGCGTCCGGAACGCTTCGCCGTCGGCGACCGCGTCGACGCCCAGATCTCCAACGTGGACAAGGCCGCCCGCCGCGTCTCGCTGTCGATCAAGGCGCTCGAAATGGTCGAGGAAAAGGAAGCCATCGAGAAGTTCGGGTCCTCGGACTCCGGCGCCTCGCTGGGCGACATCCTCGGCGCGGCCCTGCGCGAGAAGGCCCAGAAGGACTGATCGCGGCCGGCCGCCCGCCGGCGGCCGAGCTGACGACCTGATCGAGGCCCCGTCCGGTTCCCCGGGCGGGGCCTTTGCCTTTGGGGCTTCACACCAGCGTCGCTGCCCGCCCTCCGCGCAGCCTCGCCGCGGAGCGCCGTAAACCCTTTTTGCGCCTTGAATACACAGGCGATCTCGCCCATGGTCCGGCCGGTTCAAGGGGCCTGTATGATCAAGTCGGAACTGATCGCGAAACTCGCGGAGGAGAATCCGCACCTGACCCAGCGCGACATCGAGCGCGTGGTCGGGGTGGTCCTGGAACGCATGATCCAGGCTCTGGAAAGCGGCGGCCGGGTCGAGCTGCGCGGCTTCGGCGCGCTCTCCGTTCGCTCGCGCGAGGCCCGCGCCGGCCGAAATCCCCGCACCGGCGAGCCGGTCGAGGTCCGCGCCAAGCACGTGCCGTTCTTCAAGAGCGGCAAGGAGCTGCGCGAGCGGCTCAACGTGGAAGAATAGCGCCGCAGGCGCCCTGGCGGAGGAACAACCTTGAGCATCATCTCGGAATTCCGCGAGTTCATCGCCCGCGGCAACGTCATCGACCTCGCCGTCGGCGTGATCATCGGCGCGGCCTTCAACGACATCACCGCGACCCTGGTCGACGGCGTGGTCATGCCGCCCCTTGGCCTGCTGCTGCAGGGCGTCGACTTCTCGCACATGCAGTGGGTGCTGAAGCCCGACGATCCGGCGACGGCGGCGAACGAACTGGTGGCGATCCACTACGGGGCGTTCATCAACACCCTGATCAAGTTCATGATCGTCGCCTGGGTAGTGTTCCTGCTGGTCAAGGTGGTCAATGTGATCCGGCGGCGCGACGCGGCCGAGGCGCCCCCGCCGGCTCCGCCCGCGCCGAGCGCCGAGCAGGAGCTGCTCGCGGAGATCCGCGACCTGCTGAAGTCCCAGGCCGCGGTCTCCAAGGCCAAGCCCTAGCAGCGATCTCCACCCCTTGCACGGTGGGCGCGGACGCCCCTAATCCCGGACGCATGGCTGTTCAGACCAAGATCTGCGGGATCTCCACGCCCGAGGCGCTTCGCGCCGCGATCGACGGCGGGGCGGGCTGGATCGGCTTCGTGTTCTTCCCCAGGAGCCCGCGCCACCTGACCGTGGAAGCGGCGGGCCGCCTGGCCGCCCAGGCGCGCGGCCGGGTCAAGATCGTGGCCCTGGCGGTCGATCCCTCCGACGCGCTGGTGGACGAGATCGCCAGCGGACTGCGTCCCGATCTGCTTCAGCTTCACGGCGGCGAGACGCCTGCCCGGGTGCGCGAGATCGGCCAGCGGGCCGGCGTCGGCCTGATCAAGGCCCTGCCGGTGGCGGAGGCCGCCGATGTCGACGCGGCCGGACCTTACGAGGGGTTGGTCGATCACCTGCTGTTCGACGCCAAGCCGTCGGCAGACGCCACGCGCCCCGGCGGAGTCGGCGCCCGATTCGACTGGAGCGTGATGGCCGGCCGGCGATTCGCCCGGCCATGGTTCCTGGCCGGCGGCCTCGATCCGTGGAACCTGACCGAGGCGGTGGAGCAGTCCGGCGCCCCCCTGCTGGACGTTTCCTCTGGCGTGGAACGCGGACCCGGCTTAAAGGACCCGGCCTTGATCGCGGCGTTCCTGGACGCCGCCCGGCGAGTATAAGCTCGCGATCCGAGAAGCGAACCTTGAACGCGACCTCCCGTCCCAACGACTATATGGCCTATCCCGACGCCTCGGGCCGCTTCGGCGACTACGGCGGCCGCTATGTGCCCGAAACCCTGATGCCGCTGGTGCTGGAGCTGGGCGAGGCCTATCGCGCGGCGAAGGCAGATGACGCCTTCCAGGCGGAACTCGGTGGTTTCCTGACGCACTACGTCGGCCGGCCCAGTCCGCTCTACCTCGCCCAACGGCTCACCGCCCATTACGGCGGGGCGAAGATCTATCTGAAGCGCGAAGAGCTGAATCACACCGGCTCGCACAAGATCAACAACTGCATGGGCCAGATCCTGCTGGCCATGCGGATGGGCAAGACCCGGATCATCGCCGAGACCGGCGCCGGCCAGCACGGCGTGGCCACCGCCACCGTCTGCGCCCGCTTCGGCCTGCCCTGCGTGGTCTACATGGGCGCGGTGGACGTCGAGCGGCAGAAGCCCAACGTCTTCCGCATGAACCTGCTCGGCGCCGAAGTGCGGCCGGTGACCTCAGGCTCGGCGACCCTCAAGGACGCCATGACCGAGGCGCTGCGCGACTGGGTGACCAATGTCGAGGACACCTACTATCTGATCGGCTCCGCGGCCGGCCCGCACCCGTATCCAGAGATGGTCCGCGACTTCCAGTCGGTGATCGGCCGCGAGGCGCGCCAGCAGGTGCTGGAGCTGGAAGGTCGCCTGCCCGACGCGGTGGTCGCCTGCGTCGGCGGCGGCTCCAACGCCATCGGCCTGTTCCACCCCTTCCTGAACGACGAGACCGTGCGCCTGTACGGCGTCGAGGCGTCCGGCCAGGGTCTGGACACCGACCGCCACGCCGCCGCGATCAACGGCGGCCGCCCGGGTGTCCTGCACGGCAACAAGACCTATCTACTGCAGGACGCCGAGGGCCAGATTACCGAGGCCCATTCCATCTCCGCGGGCCTGGACTATCCGGGCATCGGGCCGGAACACGCCTGGCTGCACGACGTCGGCCGGGCCAACTATCTCAGCGCCACCGACACCGAGTCCCTGGAAGCCTTCAAGCTGTGCGCCGAACTGGAGGGCATCCTGCCGGCCATCGAGAGCGCCCACGCCCTGGCTCGCCTGGGGGACATCGCCGCCGAAGTGGGCAAGGACGGAATCATCGTGCTGAACCTGTCGGGCCGCGGCGACAAGGACGTCGCCACCGTGGCCGCCTATCTGGGGCGCGAAGTTTGAGCACCGCCCGCATCGACGCCCGTTTCGCCGCGCTGAAGGCCGAAGGCCGCGCCGCCTTCGTGCCCTATGTGATGGCCGGCGACCCCGACGCCGCCACGGCCCTGGCGATCCTGCGCGGCCTGCCCGCCGCCGGCGCCGACATCATCGAGGTCGGCTTCCCGTTCTCCGATCCCATGGCCGAGGGCCCCCCCATTCAGCGCGCGGCGCTGCGGGCGCTCGACAAGGGCATGACGCTCAAGGGCGTCCTGGAGCTGATCCGCACCTTCCGGGACGCAGACCAGTCCACGCCGGTCATCCTGATGGGCTACACCAACCTGTTGGTCAGCTGGGGCTACGAGGCCTTCGCCCGGGCTGCGGCCGAGGCCGGGGTCGACGGGGTGATCATCGTCGATACCCCGCCGGAAGAGGCCGACGACCTGACGGACGCCCTGGACGCCGCGGGCCTGTCGCTGATCCGCCTGGCGACCCCGACGAGCGACGACAGGCGACTGGAGACCGTGGTCCGGCGGACCTCGGGGTTCGTCTATTACGTCTCCGTCGCCGGCGTCACCGGCGTGAAGGAAGCCGTGGCCGCAGAGGTCGCCCCCGCGGTCGAGAGGGTGCGCAAGGCCTCGGGCCTGCCGGTCGCCGTCGGCTTCGGCATCAAGACTCCGGAAAGGGCCGCGGCGATAGCCCGTGTGGCCGACGCAGTGGTGGTCGGTTCCGCCCTGGTCGATGAAGTGGCGGCGGCGATAGAAATGAACGAAGACGTGACTGAGCGGGTTCTTTCCAAAGTCGAATCCTTGGCTAAGTCTGTGCGCGCCGCGCGCGTCGGCCTGACAACGGTCTAGAACCATGGCGATGGCAGAACAGCGAAACGACAAGCCCGGCCGTCCCTCCGCCACCCGCGAGCGGTCCGGCTGGCTGTCCCGGATCGCACCCGGCGTGCGCAACGCCTTCGCCAAGCGCGAAACGCCGGAGAACCTCTGGGTCAAGTGCCCGGACACCGGCGAGATGATCTATCGCCCGGACCTGGAGGCGGCCCTCTGGGTCACCCCGTCCGGCAGCCACATGCGTATCGGCGCCCAGGCCCGCCTGCGCTTCACCTTCGACGACGGCCAGTTCGAACGGATCGCGTCGCCGGTGGTGGCCGACGACCCGCTGAAGTTCCCCGACGAGAAGCCCTATGCGGAACGCCTGAAGGCGGCGCGCAAGGCCACCGGCGAACAGGACTCCATGGCCATCGCCTACGGAAAGATCGACGGCCAGCCGGCCGTGGTCGTGGTCCAGGACTTCGCCTTCATGGGCGGATCCCTGGGCATGGGCGCCGGGGAGACCTTCGTGAAGGCGGCCCAGGAGGCCGTGAAGCGGGACGTCCCGTTCGTGATCTTCACCGCCAGCGGCGGCGCCCGGATGCAGGAGGGAACCGTGTCCCTCATGCAGATGGCCCGGACGACCCTGGCGCTGAACGAGGTGAAGGCTGCGGGCCTGCCCTATATCGTCGTGCTGACCGACCCGACCACCGGCGGGGTGCTGGCCTCCTACGCCATGCTGGGCGACGTCCATCTGGCCGAACCCAACGCCACCCTGGGCTTCTCCGGCCGCCGGGTGATCGAGCAGACCATCCGCGAGACCCTGCCGCCCGGTTTCCAGAAGTCGGAATTCCTAGTGGAGCGGGGCATGGTCGACCGCGTGGTCACCCGCGCCGAGCTGCCCAAGGTGCTGGGCTCGATCCTCAAGACCCTGACCATGGGACGCGCCGGGCTTTCCCCAGCCGCCTGAGGTGACTCCGGGCCCCGGCTTCGATCCGATCCGCGCCTCGGACGAGGCGATCCTGCGGCTGCGGGCGAACCATCCTGCCCTGATCGACCTGACCACAGGCCGCGTCGAGCGCCTGCTCGCCGCGCTCGGTCATCCCGAGCGGCGACTGCCGCCGGTGATCCACGTCGCCGGCACCAACGGCAAGGGGTCCACCGTCGCCTATCTGAGGGCCATCGCCGAGGCGGCCGGCCTGAAGGTCCACGCGCTCACCTCGCCGCATCTGGTGCGTTTCGCCGAACGCATCCGTATAGCCGGTGAGCTGATCTCCGACGACCGCCTCGCGGCCCTGATCGACAGGGTCGAGGCGGCCAACGACGGCCAGCCGATCAGTTTCTTCGAGATCGCCACGGTGGTCGCCCTGCAGGCCTTCGCGGACACGCCCGCCGACCTTTGCGTCATCGAGGTCGGCCTGGGCGGGCGTTTCGACGCCACCAACGTCTTCGACGCCCCGGCGGTCAGCGTCATCACGCCGATCGACTACGACCATCTGGAGTTCCTGGGACCGGGCCTGGGGCGGATCGCCTGGGAGAAGGCCGGCGTCATCAAGCCAGGCCGGCCGGTGGTGGTCGCCCGGCAGATGGACGAGGCGCTGGAGGTGATCGAGCGCGAGGCTGACGACCGCATGGCCCCGATGTTGCTGATGGGCCGCGACTTCGACGCCTGGGAGGAGCGCGGACGGCTGCTGGTGCAGATGCCGGAGCGGCTGCTCGATCTCCCGGCGCCCAGCCTGTTCGGCGGCTACCAGTTCGCCAACGCCGGGCTGGCGGTTGCGGCGGCCCTGACCTTCGACCCGACGCTCGCGGAGGAGCCTGTCGGCGCAGGCGTCTCCTCGGCCGTGTGGCCGGCGCGTTTCCAGCGCCTTACCCGGGGCCCGCTCGCCGAGCTGGCGCGGGCGCGGGGGTGCGATCTGTGGCTCGACGGCGGCCACAACCCGCACGCGGGCCGGGCGCTGGCGGAGGCCGCCAGCCGGCTGATGGATCGCGACGGCCGGCCGCTGGCCCTGGTCGCCGCCATGTTCGCCCGCAAGGACGCCGTCGGCTTCTTTCGCCCCTTCGCCGAGATGCACCCGAAGGTCTTCGCAACCACCTTCGACGCGCCCCTGGCGGCGGCGGCCGTGGACATCGCGGCGGCGGCGCGCGAGGTGGGCCTGACCGTGGAGATCGTGGCCGACGCGGAAGCTGGCGTGCGCCGCGCGCTCGAGGGTCCGGAACCGGCGCCGCACATCCTGATATGCGGCGGCCTGCACTTCGCCGGCGAGGTGCTGGCGATGAGTCCGGAGACCTGGCCGACCTAGGCAAAAGAAAACCCGCCCGTCCCGGCATACCGGATCGGGCGGGTTCTCGATTTCCGCGCAGCTCAGCCGGAGCCCGGCCTCCGCGGGACGGGCGGTCGTCAGGCCGCGACGCCCGCTTCGTTGAGCCACTCGAGGATCTTCTGCTTCGGCATGGCGCCGACCTTCATCGAGGCCATCTGGCCGCCCTTGAACAGCATCATGGTCGGGATGCCGCGCACGCCGTAGCGCGAGGGCGTGGTCGGGCTGTCCTCGATGTTCAGCTTGGCCACGACGACCTGGCCGGCGAGCTCCTCGGAGATCTGCTCCAGCGCGGGGGCGATCTGCTTGCAGGGACCGCACCACTCGGCCCAGAAATCGACCAGGACGGGCCCCTGCGCCTGCAGGACGTCCTTTTCGAAGGACTCGTCGGTGACCTTCACGGTGCTCATGTAAAGCTCCTTCTACGGCCGGCCCGACGCGGGCCGGTCGCGTGTTGATCCGCCGATGTAGGCGGCCCTTGAGCCGGTATCAACCGGCGTCGCGCAGGTCGGCCAGGGTTTGGTTCACCAGCTTTTCTGGCACCGCCATCAGCTTCGGGCCGTCGGTCCAGACCAGGGCGGCCTCGATCCGCCGGCCAGGAAACACCTCCCCCAGCACCGCGGCGTAGATCGCCATCTGCCGCAGATAGGCGGGGTCGGCGTCCT
>JAEYTM010000082.1 GCA_023434015.1 Pseudomonadota bacterium
CTCCCGTCCTGCGCGACGCGGACGGCGGCGAGAGCCATGCCCCGGCCTTCCTGCAGAACACCGCGGCCCGCCCCGAGGCCTCTTCTTCCGACGAGGAGCCGGCCCGCAAGCCCCGCCGCCGCCGCGCCCCGCGCAGCTTCGACGGCGGCGAAGGCGCCCCGCCCGCCAGCGAGACCGAGGAAGCCTGAGCCGGCTTTCGGACAACCGATACGGAAAAGCCCGCGGATCGCTCCGCGGGCTTTTTTTCGGTCCACGCCCTCCGGGGGAAGGGAAGGACCGCGAAGGGGCCGAAGGGGAGTCCGGCCCGCTTTCCTAGAAGCGGTAGCCGACGCCGACCCGCACGTTGCGGCCCGGCAGCGGGGCGATGTCCTTCAGGAAGGACGCATGTTCGCGCGCCTCGACGTCGGTGAGGTTTCGCCCGTCGACGAACAGCTTGAAGTTCTGGTCCTTCAGCGGCCGCACGGTGATCGACGCGTTCAGCATGATGTAGTCGTCGGTCGGCAGTTCGAACGCGGTCACACGGTCCTGGCCGGCGACCCGGCGCACCTCCAGCCGCCCGTCCCACCAGCCGCCCTCGAAGACGCCGCGCCCGGTCACCGACCACGGCGGAATGCGCGCCGGCGGGCCGAGGTCGGTCTCGCCCCGCACATAGTCCGCGCCGCCTTCGAGGCGGAAGCTGCGGCCCCCCTCCTCCCACAGGCGATAGGCCCACTCGACCTCCAGGCCGTAGAAGGTGGCGTCGGTCTGCACATAGGCGAAGATCGGCAGGTGGCTGCCTTCATCCTCGTCGCCGGTGGGGGCGAGGTCGATGAAGCCGTCGTAGCGCACGGCGAAGACGTGGAGGTCGGTGTTCCAGCGGTCCGAGCCGTAGTGCACGGTCGCGTCGAGGGAGTTCGACACCTCGCGCCGCAGGTCGATGTCGCCGATTTCATAGCTCCCGGTCGCCGGGTGGGCGCCATTGGAGAACAGCTCCTCCTGCGCCGGCGCGCGGCTGGTGCGCGAGGCGCTGAGGCTGAGGAACCAGGCCGGCGCGGGCCGCACGAAGGCGCCGAGCGAGCCGGAGGCGTTGGTGAAGTCGCGCTGACCGGCCACGCTGTCGAGCGTCCGCCGGTCGAGCCGCAGCCCGCCCTCGATCCCCCAGGCGTCCCGGTCGAGCCGCTGCAGGACGAACGCGCCCCATTCCTCGGTCCGGGTCTTCGGCACCAGGGCCTCTTCGCCCACCGCGTCGAAGTCGCGCTGCAGGGCCTGGAAGCCCACCGCGCCCTGCCAGCCGTCGCGGTTAGGCTGCACCAGCTCCAACCGGCCCTCCCAGCCTTCCGAGAAGAACCGCGTCGCCGGAACACCGTCCTCCAGTTCCACGTGGGTGTAATCGGCGTAGCCGCCGGAGAACCGCACCGTCTGGAAGGGACCGAGATCGAACCTCTGCTCCCCACGCAGGTCATAGCGGGTCTGCTTCAGCCGGATGGAAACCCCGCCTTCCCCATGCGCCTCGCCTTCATGGTCCTCATGATCGTGGTCGTGGTCGTGGTCGTGGGCGTGGTCGTGGTCGTCTTCCCCATGGTCGTCATGTCCATGCTCATGGCCGGGCACGCCGTAGGTGGTTTCCGTGCGCTTCACGGAAACGCCGACGAAGCCGTTGTCGCCGACGCGGGACAGGCCGGCGCCGTAGGATTTCAGGTCCGTCGAGGTGTTCGCCACCCGCGCGCCCACCGGGCCGGGCCAGGCTTCGCCCTCGGCCGCCAGCCGCCGCCGGGACTCCGCCGGGACGGGCGCCTCGTAGTCGTCGCTTTCGCGACGCATGCCGTCCAGGGTTGCGACCCAGGCGCCGCGCCCCGCCTGCAGCGAGACCGCCGCCAGCCGGCCCTCATCGACCGTCGAACCACTGGCCAGGACACGGCCGTGCAGGCCGCTCGTGCGGCTTTCGGCGATGCGCTCGTCGATCACATTGACGATGCCGCCGATCGCCGAGCCGCCGTAGGCCAGGGCCGAGGGCCCGCGCAGCACCTCGATCCGTTCGGCTTCCTGCGGGTCGGTGGCGACCGCATGGTCGGGTGACAGGGCGCTGGCGTCCACTTGGCCGAGGCCGTTGGACAGCACCAGCACGCGCGGTCCGGCCAGGCCGCGGATCACCGGCCGGCTGGCGCCGGGACCGAAGAACGTCGAGCGCACCCCTGGCACGCCGCTCAGCACGTCGCCGAGCCCGCCGACCGGGGCGGTGTCCAGTTCCTCCCGCTTGAGGATGTCGACGCTGGTCGTCGCCGAATCCAGCGAGACCGCATAGGGCGCGGCGGTGACCACCACCTCCGACAGGTTCCGCTCGGCTGGCGCGCGCTGCGCCATCGCCGGGGCGGCGCCCATCAACGCCAGCACGCCCGCACAGGTGAACAATGCAGTTCGCGTCATTACTCTCGACACCCTTGAAAACAGCGGCCGCTGTTACGACATAACAGTAGTGTTATGAAATAACATAACCGAACGTCAAGGCCATTGCGACGGCGTGATCGCGCAGGTTAGTGAAAGACATGGGAGCTGAGTGCCATCACGAGGACGGGGCCCACCCCGGCCTGACCGGACATGACCTGCGTCACGCCCTGGGGTCTGCCGAGCTCCGCTGCGCCGAGACGCAGGAGCGGCTGACGCCGCCGCGCCGCCGGGTGCTGGAGCTGCTGCTGGAAGCCGACGCGCCGCTGAAGGCCTATGACCTGATTGCCGCCTTCGGCGCCGGCGGGGAGCCGGCCAAGCCGCCGACGGTCTATCGCGCGCTGGAGTTCCTCGAGCGCCTGGGGTTCGCCCATCGCATCGAGAGCCTCAACGCCTATGTCCCCTGCCGCCTGCACGCCGATGGGCACAGCGCCGCCTTCCTGATCTGTGACTGCTGCGGCGCGGCGCAGGAGTTCGAACCCGACTTTGCGCCCCAGCTCGCGGCCGCCCAGGCCGCCGGCTATGAGGTCCGCGCCGTCACGCTCGAGGCGCGTGGCCGCTGCGCCGCCTGCCGCGAGGCCTGAAGCCATTCCGCACCCGCCGCGTTAGCAGCCTTCGATGCGCAGGCGGATCTATCTCGATTGCGACGGCGTCCTGGCCGACTTTGACCGGGGAGCGGAGGGCATTCTCGGCCTGCCGCCGGCCGTGTTCGAGAAGCGTTATGGGCTTGGCCAGTTCTGGAAACGGCTGGCGACGGCCCCGGCCTTCTTCGAAAACCTGCCACCGATGCCGGATGCGTTCGAGCTTTACGAGGCGGTCCGCCACCGCGACCCGGTCATCCTCACCGGACTTCCGCGCGGCGCCTGGGCCGAACCGCAGAAGCGCCGCTGGGCGGCGCGGCATTTCCCGGGGGTCGAGGTGATCACCACCGCCGCGGCCCTGAAGCGCGAGCACTGCCACCCCGGCGACGTGCTGGTCGACGACCGCGAAAAGTACCGTCACCTGTGGGAGGCCGCGGGCGGCGTCTTCGTCCATCACAGGAACGCCCGGAGCTCCATTGCGGAACTCCGGGCCAGGGGATTCCTGGACTAGCCGCTACCAGAAGACGTAGCGGACCACCTGCACGACCATGCCGTTGAAGGTGTCGACCAGCAGGGCGTCGGAGCCGGAGCGGATCCACTCGTAGCCGGGCGGCGGCATGGGCAGATCGTAGGCCCACCAGTCCATCAGCCGGTAGCTTTCGGCGTACCAGGCGCGCGGCATGTAATCGCCGTAGCTCCACATCCGCAGGCTGAAGCCGGCGGGCGGATAGTAGGCGCCGAGCCGATAGCGCTGGCGGCTCTGATACATGTTCGGATAGCGCCGCGGCTCCCAACGCGGATGGTTCGGGCGCGGTCCGCCGCCGCTCCACCGCCGATCGTCACGACGGTAGTCGTTGCGGTTGTCGCCCCGGCGCTGATCGAACTGGCGCTGATCGAACCGGCGGTCGTCCCCCCGGCGGTCGTCGCCACGCCAGCCGTCCCGGCGCGAGCTGTCCGGCCGCGCGTTGTCAGGACGCGGGCTGTCGGGGCGCCAGCCTTCGGGACGCCCGTCCCGTGAGCCCTGGCGGTTGTCGAAGCGCCGCCCATCGCGCCCTTCCGGGCGATCCACGCGCTCACCGCGATCC
>JAEYTM010000090.1 GCA_023434015.1 Pseudomonadota bacterium
CTCTTTTATTGGTCAGACCACTCGATTGACAACCAATTCCGCCCGGCTAAGTTTCCCGACGGCCGGAGACCCCGCGCGAGCGGGGCGTCCGTTTGCGTCCCCGTCGTCCGAAAGCTTTCCATGTCGAAGATCATCGCCGCCAAGACCATCGTCACCTGCCCGGGGCGTAACTTCGTCACCCTGAAGATCGAGACGGCGGACGGCGTCACCGGCGTCGGCGACGCGACCCTCAACGGCCGCGAACTGGCCGTGGAAAGCTATCTCTCCGAACATGTGATCCCGGCGCTGATCGGTCGCGACGCCCACCAGATCGAGGACATCTGGCAGTACCTCTACAAGGGCGCCTATTGGCGTCGCGGGCCGGTGACCATGTCGGCGATCGCCGCGGTCGACATGGCGCTGTGGGACATCAAGGGCAAGGTCGCCGGCCTGCCGCTCTATCAGCTGCTCGGCGGCGCCTGCCGCCAGGACGTCACCGTCTACGGCCACGCCAACGGGGAGACCATCGAGGAGACCCTCGACGCCGCCCAGGCCTATGTCGACCAGGGCTACCGCGCCATCCGCCTGCAGTCGGGAGTCCCGGGCATCAAGGGGACCTACGGCGTCTCCAAGGACAAATTCTTCTACGAGCCGGCCGATTCCGACCTGCCGAAGGAGACCATCTGGTCCACCGAGAAGTACATGCGGGTGGTCCCGGAGCTGTTCGCCGCCGCCCGCGAGCGGTTCGGCTGGGACGTGCATCTGCTGCATGACATCCACCACCGCCTGACCCCGATCGAGGCGGGCCGGCTGGGCAAGGACCTGGAGCCCTACCGGCCGTTCTGGCTGGAGGACGCCACGCCGGCCGAGAACCAGGCCAACTTCCGGCTGATCCGCCAGCACACCACCAGCCCGCTGGCCGTCGGCGAGGTCTTCAACTCCCTGTGGGACTGCAAGCAGCTCATCGAGGAGCAACTCATCGACTACATCCGAGCGACGGTGGTCCATGCGGGGGGGATCACCCACCTGCGCCGCATCGCCAACTTCGCCGACATCCACAACGTCCGCACCGGCTGCCACGGGGCCACCGACCTGTCGCCGGTGACCATGGCTGCGGCCCTGCACTTCGACCTGTCGATCCCGAACTTCGGCATGCAGGAATACATGCGCCACACGCCGGAGACCGACGCCGTCTTCCCACACGCCTACACCTTCGCGTCCGGGGGTCTGCACCCCGGAGATGCGCCCGGCCTGGGGGTGGACATCGATGAGGCCCTGGCGGCCCGGCATCCCTACAGGCGCGCCTACCTGCCCGTCGCCCGGCTGCAGGACGGTTCCATGCACAATTGGTAGGGCGTCCCACGTTGTGACACCCAAGGGGGTTGCTGTATGGCTCCCCTGGGCCGCGCCGCTGGCCGAACATCGAGGATCCGACGAATGCCGACGCCCCTTCTGCACCATGAAGACCGGCTGTTCCCGGCGGATGCCACGACCCGGTCGATTGCGCGGACGCTCTACGCCGAGGTCCGCGACCTGCCGATCATCAGCCCGCACGGCCACACCGACCCGGTGTGGTTTGCGCAGAACGCGCCGTTCGGCAACGCCACAGAGCTGCTGCTGGCGCCGGACCACTACCTGTTCCGCATGCTCTACAGCCAGGGCGTCCCGCTCGAGCGTCTGGGAATCCCGTCCCGCAAGGGACCTTCAGCGGCCGACCCGCGCGAAGCCTGGCGCCTGCTGGCCCAGAACTGGAAACTGTTCCGCGGCACCCCGTCGTCGATCTGGGTCAACCACGTGTTCAGCGAAGTCTTCGGCATGACCGTGGCGCTGTCCGAGGAAACGGCGGACCTCTATTTCGACTCGATCAACGAGAAGCTGGCCACCGAGGCTTTCCGCCCGCGCGCCCTGTTTGACCGGTTCCGGATCGAAGCCCTCGCCACCACCGAGGGGCCCACCGACACCCTGAAGCACCACTACGCCATCCGCGAGAGCGGCTGGAAGGGCAACGTGGTCACCGCCTACCGCCCCGACCCAGTCATCGACGCGGACCACGAGCAGTTCGCCGACGCCCTGGAGAAATTCGGCGAGATCACCGGCGAGGACGTCTACTCCTGGCGCGGCTACCTGGAGGCCCACCGGATCCGCCGGGCCGCCTTCGCCGACGCCGGCGCGACCTCCACCGACCACGGCCACCCGACGGCCGCGACCGCCGACCTGTCGCAGCCCGAGGCCGAGGCCCTGTTCGCCACCATCCTGTCCGGCAAGGCGAGCGCCGCCGAGGCCGAGCTGTTCCGTGCGCAGATGCTGACCGAGATGGCGCGGATGAGCGTCGACGACGGATTGGTCATGCAGATCCACCCGGGCTCGTTCCGCAACCACAACCAGGGCATCTTCGACGGCTATGGCCGCGACAAGGGCGCCGACATCCCCACGGCCACCGAATATGTCCGCGCCCTGAAGCCCCTGCTCGACCGCTTCGGCAACGAGAAGAGGCTCAGCGTCATCCTCTTCACCCTCGACGAGACGGTCTATTCGCGCGAGCTGGCGCCGCTGGCCGGCCACTATCCGGTGCTCAAGCTCGGCCCGGCCTGGTGGTTCCACGACAGCCCGGAGGGCATGCGCCGGTTCCGCGAACAGACCACCGAGACCGCCGGCTTCTACAACACCGTCGGCTTCAACGACGACACCCGGGCCTTCCTGTCGATCCCCGCCCGCCACGACGTGGCCCGGCGGATCGACTGCGGATTCCTGGGCCGCCTCGTGGCCGAGCACCGCATGAGCGAGGACGAGGCGCGCGAAACCGCCGTCGACCTCGCCTACACCCTGGCCAAGAAGGCCTATCGGCTTTGAGCCCGCGTCCGCGGCTTTCGGCGGCCACCCTCGGCGGCCTGCCGGGCGACGTGGCGCGGCCGGGCTATGACCGCGCGGCGACGAGCACGGGCGTCGTCCACCTCGGCGTCGGCGCCTTCCACAGGGCCCATCAGGCCGTGGTGTTCGACGATCTGCTTCGCGGCGGCGACCCGCGCTGGGGGGTGCTGGGCGCCTCCCTGCGCTCCCCCGACGTGCGCGACCAGATGAACCCGCAGGACGGGCTCTACAGCGTCCTCGTGCGTGACGGCGCCAGCGAGCAGGTGCGGATCATCGGCGCGCTCAGCGAGGTGCTGGTGGCGCCCGAGAACCCGGCGGCCCTGGTCGCCGCCCTGGCGGCGCCGCAGACCCATCTCGTGACGCTGACCGTCACTGAAAAGGGTTACAAGCTCGATCCGGCCACCGGAAGGCTGCTGGAAGGCGACGCCGATCTCGCCGCCGATCTCGCCAGCCTCGCCGCGCCGCGGACAGCGCCCGGCTTCATCACCGCCTCCCTCGCCGCGCGCCGCGAACGCGGCCTCCCTGGCCTGACGGCGATTTCCTGCGACAACCTCCCGCACAACGGCGCGCGCCTGCGGGACGCGGTGCTGGCCATCGCAGCGCATCACGACCCGGCGCTGCGCGACTGGATCGCCGACCACGCCGCCTTCCCCCAGACCATGGTCGACCGGATCGTCCCGGCGACCACCGAGGCCGATGTCGAGGCGCTCGCCGACCGTCTCGGCGTGGTGGACGCGGCCATGGTCAAGACCGAGCCCTTCACCCAATGGGTGGTCGAGGACCGCTTCGCCGGAGAGCAGCCGGACCTGGCCGCCGCAGGCGTGCAACTCACCGACGCCGTCGCGCCCTGGGAGGACGCCAAGCTGCGGATGCTGAACGGCGCCCATTCGGCCATCGCCTACCTGGGCGGGCTGGCGGGTATCGACTTCGTCCACCAGTTCGTCGCCCGCCCGGCCGGCGCCCGGTTCGTCGAGGCGCTCTGGGACGAGGCGGCGCCGACGCTGTCTCCCCCGCCAGGGCTGGACGTCGGCGCCTATCGCCGCGCCCTGATGGAGCGTTTCGCCAACCCCGCGCTTCAACACCGGACCCGCCAGATCGCCATGGACGGTTCGCAGAAGCTGCCCCAGCGGCTGCTCGCCACCATCACCGTGCGCCTCCAGCGGGGCCAGTCGATCGACGCCCTCGGCCTGGCGGTGGCGGCCTGGATGCGCTGGCAGGGCGGTCGCGACGACGCCGGCGAGGCCTTTACCGTCGACGATCCCCTCGCCGCCCGCACCCGCGAACTGGTCGGGCGCGCGGCGCAGCCGACGGAGGCGGTGCAGGCGCTGCTGTCGCTCTCGGCGGTGTTCCCCGGGGAACTCGCCGACGATCCGCACTTCGTCGCGGTGGTCGCCGATCATGCGGAACGGCTCGCCCGACACGGCGCCCTGTCCGCCATCGACGCCGTCCTCGGACGGGGCTGACTATGGTATCGAAGCCCCGCCGTGGAGTCGCACGGCGCGATCCAAACCCAGGCAGCACCGACATGGCCGTCAACGGGAAGCTCTATCGCCGCATCGCCGACGCCCTGGCGGAGGAGATCAACGCCGGCCACTACAAGCTCGGCGACCGCCTGCCCACCGAGCGCGAACTGGCCGAACAGTTCGGGGTAAGCCGCCCGACTCTGCGCGAGGCGCTGATCGCCCTGGAGATGCAGGGGATGATCGAGGCGCGCCACGGGCTCGGCATCTATGTCACCCGCACCCAGCTGCCGCTGGCCAACTCCAGCTACGACTTCGAGATCGGCGCCTTCGAACTGATCGAGGCCCGCCGGCTGTTCGAGGGGGAGACGGCGGCTCTGGCGGCGGCCACCATCGACGACCAGCAGATCGCCGAGCTGGAGCGGCTGCTGGTGCTGATGGCGGACGAGAACGAAATCCAGGGCGAGGATGCCGACAAGGCGTTCCACATGGTCATCGCCCGGGCCACCGGGAACGGCGCGATCATCGCCACCATCGAGAACCTGTGGGAACTGCGGAACCGTTCGCCGCTGGCCCGCAACATCCTCACCCGCGCCCGCGGCCTGGGCCTGGAGCCGCGCATCGTCGAGCACCGCCGGGTGGTCGACGCCCTGAAGGCGCGCGATCCGGCCGGCGCCCGGCAGGCCATGCGCGACCACCTGGAGCGGGTGATCGAACACATGCTGCAGTCGACCGAAATCGAGGCGCTGGAGCGGGCCGAACAGGAAAGCCAGGCCCGCCGCGACCAGATCGCCCGGCGGGTGGCGATCTAGCCGGACGTTTCACCCTCAGCCGGTGACGATGAAGCTGGCGCTCTTCAGGCTGGCCGAGTTCGGGCCGGCCGAGACCGTGAACTTGCCGGGCTCGACGACCCGCTTCATGTCGATGTTCCAGATCGCCAGATCGTCGGGCTTCAGCTCGAAGACAACCGTCGTGCGGGCGCCGGGCGCCAGGGTGACCCGCCTGAACCGCTTCAACTCAAGCAGCGGACGGGTCACCGAGGCCGCCTCGTCGCGCAGATAGAGCTGCACCACCTCGTCGCCGGCCCGGCCGCCGGTGTTGACGACGTCCACCTCCACCCGGATCGACTGCCCGGGCCCGATCGAGGCGCTGGCAAGGCGCGGCGCCGAGATGTCGAAGGTCGTGTAACTGAGGCCGAAGCCGAACGGATAGAGCGGGGTGTTCTGGTCGAACAGGTAGCCGCGGTGGGACGTGGGCTTACGGTTGTAGAACATCGGCAGCTGGCCGACGTTGCGGGCGATGGTCACCGGCAGCTTGCCGCCCGGATTGGCCCGGCCGAAGAGGATGTCCGCGGCGGCGTTGCCTGTCTCCTGTCCCAGGTACCAGCCTTCCAGCAGGGCGTCAGCCCGCTCGGCCAGCAGGTTCACCGACAGCGGGCGGCCGTTGAGCAGCAGCACGACGGTGGGCTTGCCGAGGTCGAAGATCGCCTTCGCCAAGTCGTTCTGCTGGCCGATCAGGTCGATGGAGGTGCGGTCGCCGAGGTGGTTGTCGGCCCAGGCCTCGCGGCTTGTCTGCTCGTTGTCGCCCAGCACCATGACCACGACGTCGGCGCGGCGCGCGACCTCCACCGCCTCGGCGATCAGGCGCGCGTTCACCTCCGGCGGCACGAGATCGACCTGGTCAGCCGCCCAGACACGGCTCTCGGTGATCCGGACGGCCTCGGCGTACTCGACCTCGAACTTGCCGCGGCCCTCGGCCTGCAGCCCTTCCAGCACGCTGACAACATGGCGCGGGATGTCGCTATAGCCGCCGATGGGCGTGTCGCGCGCGTGGGTGCCCAGCACCGCAAGGCGGCGGATCCTGCCGGCGTCCAGCGGCAGCACGCCCTTGTCGTTCTTGAGCAGCACCACCGACTTGCGCGCCGCCTCGCGCGCCAGGGCGATGGCGTCCGGCGTCGCGGTCAGGCGGTCGGCCTGCCGCGCATCGACATAGGGGTTCTCGAAGAAGCCGCCCTCGAACTTGATCCGCAGCACCCGGCGGACCGCCTTGTCCACGTCGGCCTCGCTGACCCGACCGGCGCGGACCAGGGCCGGCAGGGCGTTGAAACCCTCGCCGTCCGGCAGCTCGACGTCGACCCCGGCCTTGATCGCCGCGGCGGTGGCGTCGTCGAGGGTGGCGAACATCTTGTGACGGGTGACCATCTCGCGGACGGCGAAGTAGTCGCTCATCGTCGCGCCCTGGAAGCCCCATTCGGTGCGCAGGATGTCGTTGAGGAGCCAGCTGTTGGCGTGGGACGGCACGCCGTCGATCTCGTTGTACGACGGCATGACCGAGCGGACCGGCAGCTCCTTCACCGCCCGTTCGAAGGGCGGGAAGAAGTTCTCGCGCAGGGTGCGCTCCGAGATCTGCGCCGGTCCGATGTTGGCCCCGCTTTCCGGCTGGCCGTGGCCGGTCATGTGCTTGAGGGTGACGAACACCTTGTCCTTGGCCAGCGGCAAGGTCGGCCCCTGGAAGCCGCGGATCGCCGCCAGGCCGATCTCCGAGACCAGATACGGGTCCTCGCCGTAGGTTTCCTCGATGCGGCCCCAGCGCGGGTCGCGGGCGATGTCGACCACGGGAGCGAGGGCGATGTTCGAGCCGCGCACCCGCATCTCGCGCGCCGTGACGCTGAACACCTTCTCGACCAGTTCCGGGTCCCAGGTGGACGCCAGGGCGATGGCCTGCGGGAAGCTGGTCGCCTCTCGCGCCACATAGCCGTGCAGCGCCTCGTCGTGCATCAGCAGAGGGATGCCCAGCCGGGTCTGCTCCAGCGCCCACTTCTGGGCGGCGTTGATGTAGATCGCCGTCTCGCGCGGCGTGCGGTTGATGGTGCCGGCCGCTGCTCCCGCGTGCGGCCCGGCGCTGGCGCCCCGCCGGTCGGAGGGACGTGAAATCTGTCCGAGGCCGTGCGGGAAGGTCGCCGACGCCCTGGCGGGCGAGAATTCCGCGTCGGGCGTCTGGATGGTCTCCTTCTTGAGCCAGACGCCGACAAGCTGGGCGACTTTCTCCTCCAGGGTCATTCGGCCGAGCAGGTCGTCGATCCGCGCATCGATCGGCGCGCGCGGGTCCTTGTAGACGGGCCGCGCCTGGGCGGCGGCGCCGGAAGCTGTCATGGCGGCGCTCAGAGCCAGGAGGCTGGCGCCCAGGTAGCGGCGGGTGATCGCGGTCATCGAACGGCTCCGTGTCCTGGTCTGGCCTCGGGTTGTCCCGAGAAGGCGTACATTCCGATCGTCGCGCCGACGAAGCCGCCGGCGACCTTGGTGGAGAGCAGCTCGCCGTCGGCGTCACGCAGCAGCGTGACCCAGCGGCCCGGCGCCTCGGCATAGGCGAAGTCGTAACGGCCGCCGCGAGCCTCGATCCGCAGCTCGATGGGCTGGCCGGCCGTGACCGGCGCCGAGGCGAGGGTCACGCCGTGGACAGGGTCGTTCGCTCCCGCCCGTCGCTCGACCTTGACCACCGTGCGGCCGGCCTCGCGGCCGAGGCCGATGAAATAGAAGTGCTCGTCGCTCTGCAGCACCGCCATCCCCGCGCGGTCGTCGGCGGCCGGGGTGAACTGCAGGCGCGTGGCGGCCGAGGCGGAGATGTGCTGCTGCCTGCGGCCCAGGTAGGACGGGTTCGCCCGCGCTCCCAGGGCCTCGTTGCGGGCCTCCAGGGTCAGGGCGCCGCCGTCGAGGGCGTACCAGCGGCGCTTCGGATTGCGCAGCATCATCCAGTGGGGCCCAAGGTCGGCGCCGTCGAACTCCTCACGCAGCCTGAAATCGCCGTTGGTGGGCACGGCGGGCGCCGGCTGGGCCGGAAGCCGGGGCCTGGCATGGACATAGGGGATGGTCGCGCCCGGCTCGGTCATCACCGGCCAGCCGTCCACCCAGCGAACCGGCAGCAGGAAGGTCTCGCGGCCGGTGTTGTAGAAGTCGCCGGCATAGGGGCGCGTGGCCAGGAACGTCGCCCACCACTCGCCCGCCGCGGTCTCCACGAAATCGGCATGGCCGGCCGAGGTGATCGGGAACGGACGGTCGGCCGGCAGGCCGCGCTGGGTGAGGATCGGATTGCCCGACCACGCCTCATAGGGCCCGGTCACCGAGCGGCTGCGCAGCACCACCTGGGAGTGCTGTTCGGACGTGCCGCCCTCGGCGCAGATCAGATAGTACCAGCCGTCCCGCCGGAAAATGTGCGGCCCCTCGATCCAGATCGGCTTCTGGGAGATGTCGACGCCGCCGTTGACCAGCACCTTGCGCGGTCCGACCATCCGCTTGGCGGCAAGGTCGAATTCCTGGATCCAGATCGCCCGATGGCCGTCGTACAGCGGCGTCCCTTCCGGCGCGCCGTTGTTGAGGATCCAGGCGCGGCCGTCGTCGTCGAAGAAGAACGACGGGTCGATGCCCTCGAACGGCAGCCATACGGGGTCCGACCACGGCCCTTTCGGATCCTCCGCGGTGATCATGAAGTTGCCGCCGCAGTCGACGCAGGTGTTCAGGATGTAGAAAACCCCGTCGCGCTCGCTGATCGTCGGGGCGAACACCGCCCGCGACAGACCGAGGCCGTCGAACTTCAGCTGCGAGGGTCGGTCTATGGCGTTGCCGATCTGGGTCCAGTTGACCAGATCGCGGCTATGGAAGATCGGCAGGCCGGGGAAGTAGGCGAAGGTCGAAGTGACCAGGTAATAGTCATCGCCGACCCGCGTCAGGCTCGGGTCCGGATAGAAGCCGGTCAGGATCGGATTGCGGTACTGGCCCGGCCCGACCGGCGCGGCGGCGTTGACCGCGTCGGCGCCGCTATAGTCGAACCAGTCGAACTTCGCCGCGGGGCCTGCCAGCGCCGGAAAACCCGTCGCTGCGGCAAGAGCCGCCACCACAAGCGCCAGACCGCGCGAACCCTGCGCCAAAGCCTATCCTCCCCGACATCCTTTTGCCCGGCCCTGCTGGATGACCGAGGTTGTTGAATGTTGTGCAGGAGGTGGTCTGACCTATCAAGCGCTTTGTGTTAGCGGTCACATTTGATTGTGGCCGGGCTTCAGACACGACGAAACCCCGCACGTCCGTCTGGACGGCGAGGCTTCTCCGAATCTGAAGGAAGCCCGCGACGCTGGCGCCGCGGAAACCGCCTACTTCAGGTGTTGCGCCAGATGCTTGTTCATTTCGAACATGCTGACGCGGTCCTTGCCGTGGAACACAGGCTTCAGCTTCGCGTCGGCGATGATTTCGCGCTTGTTCTCGGGGTTCTGGAGGTTGTTCTTCTTGATGTAGTCCCAGATCTTGGAGACCACTTCACCGCGCGACAGTTGCGCGGAACCCACCACGGCAGCCAGTTCCGACGAGGGCGTCAGCGGCTTCTGCAGGGCGTTGGTTTTCTTGGTGTCGGCCATTGGGCTCCCCCAGCTAAAATCATACGACCCTCTATTTTCCGGCGTCGCGGACGTGAGTCGCTCGACGCATCCTAGGTGGGGAGCGCGCCCCGCGCACCAGAGAAGTGCCGAGATGCAGCCCTGTGAGAACGATTTAAGCCATGGGCGGCGCGGCCGACGGCTGGGACGCGTCGCCGGAGGCCGGCGGCGGGAGCGTGCGCCGGAACAATTCCACCAGCCGTTTCCAATGCATATCGGCCGCCCGGGGGCTGTGATGGGGGTCCCCCGGGACGGCGAAGCCTGCCCGCGCGGGATAGACCTCGACCTCGAAATCGACCCCGGCGCGGCGCAGTTCCGCCGCCAGACTGGCCCGCCCCTGCTCCCCACCGGGATCGTCATGACCCGAATAGCCCAGATGGACCACGGCGTTCACGCATTCGGCCAGATGGCGCAGGGACTCCGGCGGCAAGCCTGAGGGATCGAAGGCAGCGACGGCGGCGATACGCTCGCCATGAGCAGCGGCCAGTTGCACCGCCAGACCCGCCCCCTTGCCATAGCCCAGTACGCCGACGCGAACGTCGTCGGCCAGACGCTGGCCGGCCAGATAGTCGAGCCAGGCGTCGAAGGCCTCTTCCACCGGCTCGTCGGGCGCCGACGGGACAAGGACGAAGAAACCCTGCGCCGCAAGGCGCCGCGCGGCGCCGGCAAGGGCTGCGGCCTGCCCTTCCCACGACGCCAGCAGGATTACCGGCGGCCACTGCCCCAGGTCGCCGGGCCAGGCGACGAACGCTTCGATACATCCGTCCTCGACGTCGATCTCGATCCGGCCTTCCCGCATCGCCGTTCCTCCGGACAGGTCCGCCGGAGAATATATTCCTACTTATCGAGTAGGATTAGCCGGATTGTCTGGGGTTCGCGCCAGTTTTTCTTAGTGGCCCGCCCCGCCGGGACGGTTCAGGCGGTGTGGATCAGGCGTCGGTTTCCGGCCTGAGGGCGCGGACGAACTCCACGAGCGCCGTGCGCGGGCCGCCACGCGGCAGAACCGCATAGGCGCGCAGCAGTTCCAACGCCCCGGGCTCGGACAGCAGGCCGGCGACTTCGTCGATCGCCCCGCCGCTCTGGGAGCCTTCCGCGAACATCTCCGCCATCGGCGTCTGCAGGGCCCCTGCGATACGCGCCAGCATGGAGGCGCTGACCCTGTTGGAGCCGCGCTCGTACTTCTGGATTTGCTGGAAGGTCACGCCGGCCGCCTCGGCCAGGGCCTGTTGCGACAGGCCACGCACCTTGCGCAGCAGACGAATGCGCGCACCGACGCCGACGTCGATGGGATCGGCGGGCGCCTCGACTTTCCGGGCCATGGTGTCTCCGCGCGCTCCTACGGACGCCAGCTTCGCGCTTCGGCGAACCGGCCCGGCAGATCGCCCCCGGCCGTCTTGTCGGAGACTAGGTCGCACGCTCGGGCGACGGCCGCACCCAGGGCGCAGCGGAGCTGGCCAGCACTGGCCTGCTCCTCGGCGCCCAGCCGGAGCAGCTCCTGCTCATAGGCGCTGAGCAGTTCAACGAGATCGCGGGCGATCCTGCGCGTCCGATCGAGGTCTTCCGGCGTCATCCCGGGCCTTTACCATGAACAGGGCGCGGCGGCGAGGTCGCGGACCGACGCCCTGCGCGCACGCACAGGGCGTCGGTGGCGGAGGCGTCAGCTGGCGGCGATCGCCCGTCCGGCTTCCTGGGCGGCGATCGTCGCCATTCCCTCGCGCTCCGCGATGCGCCGGAATGTGGCCAGCGCCTGACCGACCACCTGATCCATGTTGTAGTAGCGATAGGTGGCGAGCCGGCCGACGAACTGCACGTTGCGCGTTTCCAGAGCGAGCGCCTCGTAGCGTTTGTACAGCGCCTGGTTCTCCGGTCGTGGCACCGGGTAGTAGGGATCGCCGTCGGCGCGGGGGTACTCATAGGTGATCGTCGTGCGCCCTGACGTCTGGCCGGTCAGGTGTTTGTACTCGCTGATCCGGGTGTAGGGCGTGGCCTCGTCCGGATAGTTGACCGTGCCGACCGACTGGAACCACTCCTGGTCCAATGTCTCGTGCCGGAAGGCCAGGCTTCGATAGGGAAGCTTGCCGTAGCGGTGATCGAAATATTCGTCGACCGGGCCCGTGAAGATCAGCCGGTCGTAGATCGCTTCCCGCCGCGCGTCCTCGAACTCGACGCCAAGCTCGACCGTCAGGCCGGGCTGATCCAGCATGTTCTCGAACATCCGGGTGTAGCCATCGGCCGGCATGGCCTGAAACCTGTCGGTGAAATAGCGGTCGTCGTCGTTGGTCCGCGTCGGCACCCGGGCGGTCACCGACTTGTCCAGCTCCGACGGATCCATCGCCCACTGCTTGCGCGTATAGCCGCGGAAGAAGGTCTCGTAGAGCTCGCGGCCGACCTTGGAGATCACCACGTCCTCTGACGTGCGGATCCTTTCCACCGGCTCCGCCCGGTTGGCCAGGAACGCCTCGGCCTCCTCGTCGGTGCGCAGGTCCAGCCCGTAGAGAAGGTTGAGCGTGGTGCGGTTGATCGGCATCGGCACAAGCTGGCCGCGCACGCTGGCCAGCACCCGGTGTTCATACGGGCGCCAGCGGGTGAACTGGCTGAGATAGCCGGACACCTCGTCCGAATTGGTGTGGAAGATGTGCGGGCCGTAGCGGTGCATCAGCACCCCCGCGGCGTCCTTCTCGTCATAGGCGTTGCCGCCGATATGCGGACGCTTGTCGATCAGCAGCACCCGCTTGCCGAGCTGGCTGGTCAGGCGCTCGGCCAGGACGGAGCCGGCGAACCCCGCGCCGACGATCATGTAGTCGAAGGGTTTGGCGCGCGAGGCGGAGCGCACCGCCGGCGCGGCGAGGCCCGCGGGCGCCAGGATGTCAGCCGGCCCCCTGGCCTTGCGGTCGGTCACGGCGCTGATCTCCAGGTCCATGCGGGCGAAAGTCTCGTCCCACGACAGGGCGGAGAGCGCGGCGTCGACCTCGTTCAACCAGGCGCCCCGCATTCGCGAAAGCCCCAGCGCCTCGTCACAGGCCCCGATGAAGGCCTCCGGCGTCGAGGCGATCTTCACCGCTTCCAGCTCTCCGTAGTGGCGGACCACGTCGACGATGGGAGTCGACACCACAGGCCGGCCGCCGGCCAGATACTCCGGCGTCTTGGTCGGGCTGATGAAGCGGGTGGACTCGTTGATCGCGAAGGGCATCAGGGCCACATCCCACCCGGCGAGGTAGCGCGGCAGCTCCTCGTAGCTCTTGCCCCCCAGGTAATGCAGGTTCGGCCGGCGCGGCAGGTCGGCGGGATCGATCTTCACGACCGGTCCGACGATCACCAGGCTCCAGTCCGGCCGCGCGTCGGCCAGGGCGGCGATCAGGTCGAGATTCATGCGCTCGTCGACTACGCCGTAGAAGCCGAGCCGCGGCCACGGCAGGGCCGCCTGTTCGGCGGGCTCTTCCCGCAGGACCCTCGCCCTGGCGAAGTGATCGCGATCGACGCTGGACGGGAACGGGTGGATGTTGGCGTGCCGGTCCCGCTTGGCTTCCCACAGCGAATAGCCGCCGGTGAAAACGACATCCGCAAGCGCCATAAGGTCGCGCTCGAGAGCCGCGAGTTCCGGCGGCGCGAACTTGAAGTTGGCCAGTTCGTCCATGCAGTCATAGACGGTGCAGGTCGCCGGGAGATGACGCGAGAAGCCCAGCATCATCGGCGTGTAGTACCAGCGGACCAGGCCCTCTTCGGCGCCGAGCAGGAGCGCGTCCAGCATGGCCCGAAGGACGCGGTCGCGGGCCTCGCCGGAGCACTCCTCGGGCAGCATGGGCGTAACCACTGTCACGCCGCTGTCCGGGCACAAACGACTGTTGAGATGCGGGCCGCTCGCCGCGGGCGCGGGCATGGGCTCTTCCCAGAAGATCACCCGGCGCGTCCTGGCGAAGCGAGTCATCAGATGCTGCGGACGCTGAAAAACAAAGTCCCACCGAAGGTGGGAGAAACATACCAGGGTCTGCCGGCCCGGCCCCCGCGCCTTCGGCGGGCTCGACAATGGCGCAGCGCCGTCCGCGCTCAAGGACCACTGAGTGTTCAAGGGACGCATTCCTTTTTCATGCCGACACGAAGCCCGCTGGAAGAACCAGCGGGCGGCGCAAAAAGTTCCCAATCCCAATTCATATTCTGCGGCCGCCACTTCAGTAATCAAAAGATAATATCTGGCGCCACAAAGATAATCAGTCGCGTCGGGGTCCAGACTTTAGGCAATTCGATCCGCTGTAATCTTCCGACTGCCCCGCACGCCCGCGCCGTAGGCCGGGGCGCGCTCCCAGCGCAGGGCATCCGCCACGATGCGATCGAGAGACGATCGCCCAGCCCGCCAGTTCAGCAGCAGGCCGGCTCGCGCGGGATCGGCCACCAGGCTGGGCGGATCTCCGTCGCGTCGCGGCCCCACGCTGTAGGGAACGGGACGCCCGACCGCCCGGCCGACGGCCTCGACTACCTCCAGCACCGAGCGTCCCTGCCCCGTACCGACATTGACCGGCTCGAAGGCGCCAGCCGGCAACTCGGCCCTCAGGGCGGCCACGTGGGCGGCCGCCAGGTCGGTGACGTGGATGTAGTCGCGCAGGCAGGTGCCGTCGGGCGTCTCGAAGTCGGCGCCAAACACGGTCAGCGGTTTGCCGTCGCCGAGCGCCGCGGCCATTGCCAACGGGATGAGATGCGTTTCGGGCTCGTGCGACTCGCCGATCGTCCCGGAGGCGTCCGCGCCGGCGGCGTTGAAGTAGCGCAGGGCGACAGCGGTCAGCCCATAGGCGCGGCACTGAGCCTGGATCATCCATTCGCAGGCCAGCTTCGTGTCGCCGTAAGGACTGGCCGGCGCCTTGGCGGCGTCTTCGGGAATGGCCTCGAGCGCGCTCCGGCCGCCCTGGCCGTAGACGGCGGCGCTGGAGGAGAAGACCAGCCGATCGACCCCGCATTCGCGCATGGCCGACAGCAGGACGTTGGTCCCCCAGACGTTGTGCTCCCAGAAGAGGTCCGGCTTCACCGTCGACCGACCCACCTCGATCAGGCCGGCGAAATGGATCACCGCTATGACCCGGTGAGCCCGAAGGGCCGCAGCCAGCGCCTGGCCGTCCCGCAGGTCCGCCTCCACCAGCGGCCCCCATTGAACCGCTTCTCGAAAACCCGAACTCAGGCAGTCGTAGACCACCGGAAGGAACCCCTGCTCGTACAGGGCCTTCGATGTATGCGCGCCGATGTAGCCTGCCCCGCCCGTGACCAGCACGGCGGGCCTCGATCCCCGATCCATGCCGCATAATCGCGCGGCTTGATCCACGGTTCCCCTCGCCCGGCAGTCGGCGGAACGTTTTACAGCTGAGCCGTCTTAGACAGGCGGAAGCCACAGGAAAGCGCGCCGCGTGAGGGAACTGGAGCTGTGGGGCGGGCATGAATGCACCGTCAATCGCCTGGGCGGGACCTTCCACGACCAGACCGTCCGCTCCGGCCACCAAGGGCGGATCGAAGACCTTGAGCGGTTCGCCGAACTCGGACTGAAGGCGCTGCGATATCCGGTCCTCTGGGAGCGGGTGGCGCCCGACCGGCCGGACCACTGCGACTGGGGCTGGACGGACGCGCGCTTGGCGCGCATCCGCGAGTTGGGCATGCGCCCCATAGCCGGCCTCCTGCATCATGGCAGCGGCCCCCGCTACACCAGCCTGCTGGACGATGGCTTTCCCGCGGCCTTCGCGGCCTACGCCGGCGCCGTGGGGCGGCGTTATCGGTGGATCGAAGACTGGACGCCGGTGAACGAGCCGCTGACCACGGCGCGGTTCTCGGCCCTCTACGGTCATTGGTATCCGCATGTCGCCGACGAGGCGCTGTTCTGGGTCGCCCTGCTGAACCAGATCGACGCGACGCGCCTGGCCATGCACGAAATCCGCACGGCCAATCCCCGGGCCCGGCTGATCCAGACCGAGGATCTCGGACGCACCTATTCGACCCGAGCCGTCGCCCACCAGGCCGAGTTCGACAACGCCCGTCGCTGGATGACCTGGGACCTGCTCTGCGGCCGGGTGACGCCGGGCCATCTGCTGTGGGAACGGCTGGAAGGTTTCGGTCTGGGCGAGCGTCTGCGCGCGATCGCCGACGACCCCTGCCCGCCCGATGTTCTCGGCGTGAACCACTATCTGACGAGCGACCGGTTCCTCGACCACCGCACCGTCGACTACCCGCCGGAACGTGCCGGCGGCAACGCCTTCATGGCCTTCTCGGACGTCGAGGCGATCCGCGTCGCCCTGCCCGGCCCCGGCGGGCTTGAGGGCGCGCTGGAGGAGGCCTGGACCCGATATGGCCGGCCGCTGGCGGTCACCGAGAGCCATGTGGGCTGCACCCGCGAGGAGCAGGTCCGCTGGGTTCGCGAGGCGTGGGCGACGGCCACCCGTCTGCGGGGCCGCGGCGTGGACGTCCAGGCCGTCACCGCCTGGGCGCTTCTCGGGACCTATGACTGGAACAGCCTGCTGACGCGGCAGGCCGGCCATTACGAGGTCGGCGCGTTCGACGCGCGCGCCGACCCGCCCCGGCGGACCGCGCTCGCCGCCGAACTGAAGCGGCTGGCCGACGGCGGTGAGAGGCCCGCGCATCCAGGGACGCTCGGGCCGGGGTGGTGGCGCCGGGACATCCGGCTGCAGTTCCGCCCGGTGTTCCGCACCGTGGAGACGCCCGAGCCGCGACCGGAATGGCGGACGGACGCCCCGCCGCCCCAACCTCTGCTGATCCTCGGCGCCACCGGCACGCTGGGCAGGGCGCTGGCGCGGGCCTGCGAGTGGCGAGGGATCGATTATCGCCTGACACGCCGGACGGACCTGCCGCTCGACGACGCAGCGGCCATCAGCCGGGTGCTGGCCGCCGTCCGCCCCTGGGCGGTGATCAACGCCGCCGGCTGGGTGCGGGTCGACGACGCGGAGACCGAGGTGCGGGCCTGCATGGCCGCCAACGCCGAGGGCGCGATCCGGCTGGCGCGGGCCTGCCGCGACGCCGGGATTCCTTGCGTCGGCTTCTCCAGCGATCTGGTGTTCGACGGGCTGAAGGGAGGGGCCTACCTCGAAAGCGACGCGCCGGCGCCGCTCAACGTCTACGGGGCCAGCAAGGCGCGGGCGGAGCGGGAAATCCTCGACCTCGGGGGGCGGCCGCTGATGGTGCGCACGGCCGCCTTCTTTTCCCCCTACGATCCGTACAACTTCGCGGCCCATGTGACGCGCACCCTGGCCGGCGGCCAGCAGGTGCTGGCGGCGGAGGATCTGGTCGTCTCGCCGACCTATGTGCCCGACCTGGTCGATGCGGTCCTGGACCTGCTGATCGATGGCGAGACCGGCGTCCGACATCTGGCCAACGCCGGCGCCGTATCGTGGGCGGAGTTCGCGCGGCGGCTGGCGATCGCCGCGGATCTAGACCCCGGTCTGGTGAAGGGTGTCCCGTCCGCCAGCTTCCGCTGGCCCGCGGCGCGGCCGGCCCAGGCGGCGCTGGACACCGAGCGCGGCCAGGTGATGCCGGCGCTGGACAACGCCATCGGCCGCTACGCGGCGGTGATTTCCGATCCCGAATTCGCCGGCGAGGCCGAGGCGCTGATTGATGGCGGCGCCCTCAACCTGCTGTTCAGCGCCGCCAGACCCGCCTAGCCAAGCGGCTTCTGATAGATCTCGCCGTCCTCGTCGTCGTCCTCGTCCGCCTCCGACAGGAGTTCGTCCAGGGCGTCGATGATGGCGTCGAGTTGCTCCGGCGGCGTGGCGAATTCGGTGGTCTGGCCGGTGTCGTCAACGAGGTGGAGCACAAAGTCCTCCTCACGCACCGAGATCGAGAAGCTGGCGAGCGTTTTCATGATGGGTCCCTCCGTTGGCTCTAAACCCGCCTGCGGGCGGTTCGGTTCAGCGCAGGGCGCGAGCGGCGGCGACGACGCGGCGCGCCTTGGCGGCGGTGTCGCCGAGCGACTGGCCGGCCCGATAGATTTCGCCGCCGAGGCCGAAGGCGCGGCAGCCGGCGGCCCACCAGTCGGCCATGTTGTCAGGCCCGGCGCCGCCCACGGCCCAGATCACCGCCTCTGGCGGCAGCACGGCCTTCAGCTGCTTCACATGGGCGGGGCCGTAGGTCACGGCCGGAAACAGCTTCAGGTGCCGGGCTCCGGCCTCCAGCGCCACGAACGCCTCGCTGGCGGTGGCGAACCCCGGCGCCGGAGCAAGACCCAGTTCGACCGCGCGCCGGATCACCTCTACGCAGGTGTTGGGCGAGACGATCAGCCGGCCACCGACCGTGGCCACGGCCGCCACCTTCTCCGGGCTCAACACCGTGCCCGCGCCGACCGCCATGGCGTCGCCGAAGGTCTCGGCCAGCAGGCGGATGCTCTCCAGCGGGTCCGGCGAGTTCAGCGGCACCTCGACCCCGCGCACGCCGGCCTCGTAGAGCGCGGTGGCGTGATCGAGCACCTCTTCGGGCCGCACGCCACGGACGATGGCGACGACCGGGCATTCCGCCAGCGCATCCTCGAGGGTCATGCCTTCGCTCCCAGTTCGTAGAGGGCAAGCAGGCCGGCGATCGCGGCCGCCTCGCCGTCATAGGTTTCCGACGCCACCCCGCGCCGATCGAGGGCGCGACGATACAGCCGGCAGAGCGTCTCGTCGCCGAGCAAGGCGATCGGCTCGTCGGGCGACAGGCCGAGCAAGCGCGGCATGGCCGCGACCTCCGCGCCGATCAGCAGGCCCGAGAGATAGCTGGGAGTGCTTTCGGCGGGCTTGCCGCCGCCGACCACCCTGGCGCGGGTGGTGAACAGGCGCGCGGCCAGGGCGTCGCCCTCTCCTGCCGCCGCCACCCCTTCGCAGAAGGCCTCGTCGTCGTCGGCCAGGGCGTCGCTCTTCAAGACGCTGTGCTTGCCCAGCACGGCGAACAGTTCACCCGTCATGGCGGTGATGAAGCGGACCAGCCGGCCGTCCTCCACCAGCATCCATTTCGCATGGGTGCCCGGGTGGCAGACCACATGGCGGCCGCGGGCGCGGTCCGGGTTCTGCGCCAGCCAGCCGAAAAGCTGGGTCTCCTCGCCACGCATCACATCGGGCGCGGCGGCGACGCCCGGCCCTCGCGCCCCCGGCACGATCCGCACCCACCCCGGCCCGTCCCCGACGGGAACGAGCGCGGCCGCCAGCTCCCGCAGGCCGGCTGGGCAGTCGATATAGGGCGCGACCGTCCAGCCCAGGTTGGAGCCGATCATCCCGCACAGAATGGCGGGAAGGCCGACAGCATCCAGCTCCGGGCGCACTTCGGTCTCGAAACGCCGCGCGGCTTCGCCGGGCCCCAGCCGGGACACGCCGAGCTCGAAATCGCGGTCGCCGATCACCCGGCCCTCGGCGTCCAGCGTCCAGGCGCGCAGATTGGTGGTTCCCCAGTCGCAGGCCAGCAGCACAGCCTGGGTCATCGGTTTCGCCTCCGTCTGTGACCAGCATCTGGCCGGGATTCATCTGGCTGTCTCCCCCGCGACGAACAGGACGAAGCGCACGACCTGACCCGACCGTTGGGGGCCGCCGCAGGCGGACAGCCGGGGGGCGTCCAGGCCGATCTCGTCAGCGGCGCACTTACCCACCGGTGCACCGAGGCCGCAACCCCGCGCGCCGGCTCCGTCTCATCCCTGGAACAGCGGCAGCGGCAGGCCGCTGACGCCCGGCACGAAGGCGAACAGGCCGCCCGCCAGCGGCTGGCTTTCCCTGTCCTTCGAAGACAGGCCGTCCCAGGCGCTGGTGACGTACAGAGTCGACAGGTCAGGCCCGCCGAAGGCGCAGCTCGTCGGCTGCTCCACCGGCATCTCGACGATGCGGTCGACCCGGCCGTCCGGCGCGTAGCGGACGATCCGCCAGCCGCCCCACTGCGCGTTCCACAGGTAGCCGTCGGCGTCCACCGCAGACCCGTCGGGCGTGCCTGGCTCACCGCGGGTGTGGGCGAACTCGGCGACATCGGAGAGGTCGTCGATCCGATGGGTGAAGATCGTCCGCCGCCGGGAATCGGCGAGGTACAGACATCGACCGTCGGGGCTGACGGAGACGGTGTTCGGGATGTGGATCCCGCCGAGCATGCGCTCGGTCACTCCGTCCGGCCGGGTGCGGAAGACCTCCCCAGGCCGCTCACCGCCGTTGTCGTCCATGGTGCTCCACCAGAAATGACCGGTCAGGTCGATCTTCCCATCGTTGGTGCGAAAACCCGACTCGAGCGCGTGGGGTTGGACGATCTCGACCGTGCCGGTTCCGGGATCCACCGCCGCCAGACCGTGTTCGGTGGCCGCCAGCAGCCCGCCGCGGGCCCGCGGGACTGCGGCGCTTGCGCGCATCGGCAGATCCAGATGGCGGCAGATTCCGGTCGCCGGCTCATGCCAGGCCAGCCGGCGCCTTTTGATGTCAAACCAGTACAGCCGCTGATCGAGCGGCGACCAGAACGGCCCTTCTCCAAGGCGATCAGAGGCTTGCACCACACAACGCACATCCAACACCGTTCTCCCGGAGCTGTTTTTTGCCGAATCGTGCCAAAATCTTGCTGAACACTGTTCCCGTCAGCCTGCGACATCCTGACGTCGCTGTTTTGGTTCCGTTCAGAGTCCCCCATCTACTATCTTGGTCGACACAAACGGGAGGGGATCCCAAGAGATGTCGTTGTCCAGCTACTCAGACGTTTTTTCGATAAGTCACGACCGGGAATATGAGGAAGAGATCAGCGTCGGCGATCTCGTCCGCACCGGCACGAACCTGTTCCCGCACTTCGAGGTCCTCGCGGTGCATGGCGACAAGGCCTGGGTGCGGAACGTCATCAACGGCGTCGATCATCTGGCCCTCCTGAGCCGCTGCCGGAAGATCAACGGCCAGCCGGTCGCCGCCGCCGCCGAGTAGGCCGCGACCCGGCCTTGCCGCGGCCTGTCGTGAACTCCTGCCGCTCGGCGGAGTTCATCCCTCTGGGACGCCGCGCACGGCGGGCGGCGCGCGATTAATTCGGAGCAAGGTCATCTCCGCCTTCATGTTTGCGACCGGGATCGAGAACAGCATCCCGAAGATCAAGGGTGGGCGCGTCCGCGTCGACCAGATGGAGTCGTGCGGGCACTACCGTCACTGGCGCAAGGACTTCGACCTGGTGGAGGAACTGGGCCTGCGGTTCCTGCGCTATGGCCCGCCTCTGCACACCACCCTCGTAGGCCCCGACACCTACGACTGGGAGTTCGCCGACGTAACCTTCGCCGAGTTGAAGCGCCGTGACATCGTGCCGATCGTCGACTTATGCCATTTCGGCCTGCCCGACTGGCTGGGCGACTTCCAAAATCCGGACTTCGCGGAGGTCTTCGCCCGCTACGCCAACGCCTTCGCGCGGCGCTTTCCGTGGGTGCAACTCTACACGCCGGTCAACGAGATGTTCATCTGCGCCCAGTTCTCGGCCAAGTACGGCTGGTGGAACGAGCAGGGCACGACCGATCGGACCTTCGTCACCGCGCTGAAGCACATCGTAAAGGCCAATGTGCGCGCGATGCAGGAAATCCTGACGGTCCGCGCCGACGCGATCTTCATCCAGAGCGAGTCCTCGGAATATTTCCACGCCGAGAACCCGGCGGCGATCAAGCCGGCGGAGATCGAGAACTCGAAGAGGTTTCTGTCGCTGGACCTCAACTACGGCCATCGGGTCGACTCGGAGATGTACGAGTACCTGATGGACAACGGCATGACGCGCGAGGAGTACCATTTCTTCCTCGGCAACTCGCTGCACCACCACTGCATCCTCGGCAACGACTACTACTGGACCAACGAGCACCGCGTTTCGGCCGATGGGGGCACCCGCGCCTCCGGGGAGATCTTCGGCTATTCGGAGATCACCCGGCAGTACTACAATCGCTACCGCCTGCCGGTGATGCACACCGAGACCAACATCGCCGAGGGCGCCAATGGCGACGAGGCGGTGAACTGGCTCTGGAAGGAGTGGGCCAACGTCCTGCGCGTGCGCAACGACGGCGTCCCTACCGTCGGCTTCACCTGGTACTCCCTCACCGACCAGATCGACTGGGACACCGGCCTGCGCGAGGACAACGGCCGGGTCCACCCCGTCGGCCTCTACGACCTCAACCGTGAGATCCGGCCCGTCGGCCGGTCCTACAAGCAGCTCATCGCCGACTGGCGGGAGGTTCTGCCGACCCAGAGCATTTGCCTCAGCGTGCCGATCGTGCTGCCGTCCGAATACGGCGGGCCGGCGTCGCAGCGTTACCGCGAGGAAGCGCGCCATCTGCGGGCCGTCGAACTGACCACCGGCGAGAGCGGCTGACGGGCGATGGAGCAACTGCGGATCGGCGGCGCGCCGGTCGTAACCCTGTGTGACGAGGCTGCCCCGACGGCCAGCCCGGCGTTCGTCGAGGCGACCGTGCTGCCGGGGCGCGGCATGATGCTGTTGCAGGCGCGCCTGCGCCTGCCCTCGGGCGCGGAGGTCGACGGCCTGTTCGCCCCCTCCCTGGCGGAGGCCGCGAGCGAGATGGACGGCCGCCTCGAGGATTTCGCAGGCAACCGCAGTTTCGCCTATGGCGGCGCCCTTCTCGTGCCGTTCGCCAACCGCATCCGCGGCCGTGCGCGAGAGGGCGCGCGGGAGATCGACGCCGTGGTTGACGGCGCGCCGGCGCGCCTGCCCCGCAACTGGGGCGGCAAGGCTCCGGGCGCCGAGCAATATTCCATGCACGGCCTGATCCTGGACGCCGCCGTGCCGTTCCAACAGCCCTCACCCGGGGTGGTGCGCGGACGGCTGCTGGCGGGCGACTTCGGCGGGCGGTGGCCGTCGCGCACGGAGCTGGCGTTCGAGTGGCGCCTCGCTGCCGGCGCCCTGACGTTGACCGTCGAGGCGCGAAACGTCGGCGACCAACCGCTGCCGATGGGGATCGGCTGGCACCCCTATCTCGCCATATCCAGCGGGGACCGGCGCCAGGCCCGTCTGCGGCTGCCGGCCCGCCTGAGAGCCGAGGTCAACAACTACGACGAGGTACTGCCCACAGGACACCTCTCCGACGTCGCCGGCGGGCCCTATGACTTCGACCGGGCGAACGGGACGGCGCTTTGCGACCTCTATCTGGACGACTGCTTCACCGGGCTTCGCCGGGAGGGCGGGGCCGTGGCGGTGGAGGTGATCGATCCCGCCGCCGACGTCGGTCTGCGAGTGACCTCCAACTCGCCGGAAATCCACGCGGTCCAGGTCTATGCGCCGCCCGAAAAGGCCTTCGTGGTCGTGGAGCCGCAATACAACCTGGCCGATCCCTACAGCCCGCTCTGGCCGGACGGGACGAGGACCGGCATGGCCCGCATACCGCCGGGCGAAGCGGTCACCTACGAGGCCCGGCTCGAAGCATTCCCCCTGAGGAACCGGCCCTCGACCTAGGGGTTCAGGCAGGCCGGGATACAAGGCTTTCCACCCATGGATCATGCATCGGAGCAGCGACGTCCCCAGGTCCAGGGGCAGGTCGTGGACTTTGACGAGGCCCTGCTCGACGCCTGTCCGGCCGATCTGCGTATCGACCTGCTGACCGAGGCGCGCATGCTCGCCAAGGCCTTCGCGCCGGAGGGCCAGGCCGACCAGCTGCATGAGATGGCCTTGGCCCTGTCCAGCGGACAGCACGGCGCCGACATGGGCCGGGTCCGCGCCCGGCAGCTGGCCGCCGCCCTGCGACGGCTCGCCCGCCAGCCGGGCTGAGGCTATTCGGCCGCGGCGCCCTGGGCGGCCGCAGAACGCCGGCGGCGACGGGCCGGCCTGTCGAGCAGCCTGCGCAGTTTGGCCGCCAGCAGGACGCTGTCATAAGGCTTGTCGAGCAGCGGGAACTCGGCGCTCTCGATCACCGCCCCTTCGCCAACGAACCCGGAGGTCAGCAGCACGCGCAGGTCCGGCCGCAGTTCGCGGGCCGTGCGGGCGAGACTGACGCCGCTGACCCCGCCGGGCATCACCACGTCAGTGAAAAGCAGGTCGAATTCCGCGCCGGTGTGCAGCACCGCCAACGCCTCGGTCGCGTTCGTGGCGGTGACGACGCTGTAGCCAAGGCTGACCAGCATATCGAGCGTCAGGGTGAGGACCGTCGGGTCGTCCTCGACCAGCAGTATGGTCTCGGAACCGCCCTGGACCTGCTGGACCGGCGCGTCGGCGCGGACCGGCTGGACCGGCTCCTCCGAGGCCGGCAGCAGGAGACGGAAGGTCGTGCCGGCGCCCGGCGCGCTTTCCAGCCGCACCTCGCCGTGGGACTGACGGACGAAGCCGTAGACCTGGCTGAGGCCAAGCCCCGACCCTTTTCCGACCTCCTTGGTGGTGAAGAACGGCTCGAACACCCGGGCGCGGACTTCGTCGGACATCCCGAAACCGCCGTCCCGGACGAGAATCTCGATGCGGCGCCCCTCGCCCGCCTCTCGCGAGGTGGCGATCAACAGTCGCCCGCCATCAGGCATGGCGTCGCGGGCGTTGACGGCGAGGTTGAGCAGCGCGGTCTCCAGCTGCGTCGGGTCGACGTGAGCGCACAGCAGCTCGTCCGCCAGCGTCAGGTCGATGGTCACCGCCTCGCCCACCGCCTGTCGCATCAGGGGGGTGAAGTCGCGGATCAGGGCGTTCACGTCCAGGGTGACCGGGCTGAGGTGCTGGCGACGCGAGAAGGCGAGCAGCTGGCGTGTCAGGTCGCGGCCCCGCTCGGCCGCCTGGCGGATGGCGTCGATGCGCCGGGTGCGGCGTGCGTCGTCCTCGGCCTTGCGTGACAGCATGTCGATGTTGCCGAGCACCACCGTCAGCAGGTTGTTGAAATCGTGCGCCACACCGCCGGTGAGCTGGCCGACGGCCTCCATCTTGCGCGCCTGCGCCAGCTGCTCCTCCAGGGAATGCCGGTCGGTCGCGTCGAGCAGCACCCCGAAGATCTCCCGCGCCTCGCCGTCGTCGCTGGGCGCCACCACGCCCTGGTCGTGCAGCACCCGGTACTGGCCGTCGGCGCAGAGCCAGCGGAACTCACAGGAATAGCTCCCGCTGACCGCCGCCCCGTTGAAGGCCTCGTTCACCCGCGCCAGGTCGTCGGGGTGGATGCGCCCCGCGCCGAACTCCGCCTCGGACAGGAAGCGGCTGGCCGGGAAGCCGGTGATGTCCCTGATCGACTCCGAGACGAACTGGGGGGCGTAGGGCGGCTCGATGCTGCGCGAGGTGAAGACGATCGGCAGCGACCGCATGATCGCGTCCTGCCGCGCCTCCGTCCGACGCAGCGCCTGTTCGGCCTGAGCCTTCTCCGCCTTCATCCGCGCATGCTCGTCGAGCAGCCACTGCTGGTAGGCGGACTGGCGTTTGATCTCCTCGGTCTTGAGGTAGAGGTCGGTCAGGACCGTGACCTTGGACTTGAGGATGAAGGGGTCCACCGGCTTGAACACCACGTCGACGGCGCCGGCGGAATAGGCCTGGAAGACGTGCGCCTCGTCCCGGAAGATCGCGGTGAGGAAAACGATCGGCGTGTCCTTGGTCCGCTTGCGCGAACGGATCAGCGCCGCGGTCTCGTAGCCGTCCATACCCGGCATGTGCAGGTCGAGGAGGATGAGGGCGAAATCCTCGGTCAGCAGTCGGCGCAGGGCGTCTTCCCCGGATTTCGCCACCACCAGTTCGTGACCCAGTTCCTCCAACGCCTGGACCGCCGCGAAGGCGTTCCGCTCGTCGTCATCGACGATCAGAATCCGCGCGGTCAGCGGCGCGGCCAGGTCGGGCGGGCCCTGAGGCTCCGCCCGCCACGTTCGCTGAGGCGGGCCCGGGGATGCGGCGCGCGTCACGTCAGCCTGCTTGCGGGATCATCGGGACCACCGTGTCGGCCGCCATCCGCATGGCGCCCGCACGCTGAATGGATACGCGCAGGACGGACACCAGGTGGTCGATGTCGACCGGCTTCGAGACATAGTCCGAAGCGCCGGCCTGAATGCATTTCTGGCGGTCGCCCTTCATCGCCTTTGCGGTCACGGCGATGATCGGCAGCTCGGCCAGGCCCGGGCGCGCCCGGATTTCGCGGATGGTTTCATAGCCGTCCATGTCCGGCATCATGATGTCCACCAGAACCACATCGACGTCCGGTTGGGCCTCAAGCACGTCCAGGCCCGCGCGGCCGCTCTCCGCGTAGGAGAGCTCGATCCCATACTCCTCCAGGGCCGAGGCCAGCGAGAAGATATTGCGGATATCGTCGTCGATCACGACAACCTTACGACCGGTCAGCACGGCGTCCTCGTGCTTGTTCTGGTTCAGCCGCGCCTTGGCGCTCGGCGACAGGCGCTCCAGCGGTTCGTGCAGCAGCAGGCTGGCCTGTTCGACGAGCTGGTCGGGCGTGCGGGCCAGCCTCAGGAGGCCGCCGAACACCGCCAGCCGGAGCCGGCGGTCGTCCTCCGGCTCCAGCTCCGCAGGGGCGAACACCACCGCCGGCGTTGTCCGCCCTTCGGCCTGCTTGAGCAGGTCGACGATCTGGGTGGCGGGGATCGCCGCCGCTTCGATCACCAGGCCGTCCGGCCGATCGGCCGCCGGCCGCGAGAGCACTTCGGCGAGGTCCTCCACCAGTTCAACCTGCGTGAAGCACTGGCGCAGGGTTTCGGCCGCTTCCCCTTCCCCGCCGACCAGCACGATGCGGCGGTCCGCCTTGTCCACGAAGCTCTTCACGCCCTGCAGCGTGGAGACGACGACTTCGCGCTCCACCGGCTTGTGGGTGAAGCCGAAGGCGCCCATCGACAGGCCAAGGCCCTTCTGGTCGTCGGCCGAGATGAGATGCACCGGGATGTGCCGCGTCTCCGGCGTGCGCTTCAGCAGGTCCAGCAGAGCCAGGCCGTCCATGTCCGGCAGGCCGATGTCGAGCATGATGGCGTCGGGTCCGAAGCGTCGCGCCAGCGACGGCGCGGCCGCGCCCTCGCCCGTCACCACGCCCTTGAAGCCGCCGTCGTGGACGAGGCTGAGCAGGATCGAGGCGAAGCGCGGATCGTCTTCGACGATGAGCACCACGGAATCGCCCGATGCGATGGTGTCGCGGTCGTCGGCCACCGCCTCCGCCGGCTCCTCCGAGAAGGAGGACGACATCATCAGGGCGCGCGGCATCGCCGCCACCGAGGGCGACCGGCTCGACGCCGGGGCCTGGGCCGGGCTGAAGTTCAGCGGCAGGTAGAGGGTGAAGGTCGACCCCTTGCCGGGCGTCGAGACGACCCGAAGCTCGCCGCCGAGCAGGCGGGTGATCTCGCGGCTGATCGACAGGCCAAGGCCCGTGCCGCCGTACTTGCGGCTGGTGGTGCCATCCGCCTGCTGGAAGGCCTCGAAGATGATCCGCTGCTTGTCCTCGGGGATGCCGATGCCGGTGTCCTCGACCGAGAAGGCCAGCACCTGACCGGCGGTGTTCAGATGGTCGTTGGACGGGCTCCAGCCGCTGTGGGCCCGCTCGACCTTCAGCTTCACATGGCCCTTCTCGGTGAACTTGAAGGCGTTCGACAGCAGGTTCTTGATGATCTGATGCAGCCGCTTGTCGTCGGTGTACATCGACCGCGGCAGCGCCGGGTCGAGCTCGACGGCGAAGTCCAGCTTCTTGTTGGCGGCGACCTGGGCGAAGGTCCTGTCGGTCTGGTCGCGCAGGCTGGCGAAGGACATCTCGCTGATGTCCAGCGTCACCGTGCCGGACTCGATCTTGGACAGGTCGAGGATGTCGTTGATCAGCCCCAGCAGATCGGCGCCCGCGTCGTGGATGTTTGAGGCGAATTCCACCTGCTTGCCGGTCAGGTTGCCCTGGGTGTTGTCGGCCAGCAGCTTCGACAGGATGAGCAGGCTGTTCAGCGGCGTCCGCAGCTCGTGGCTCATATTGGCCAGGAACTCCGACTTGTACTTGGACGTCAGGGCCAGCTGTTCGGCCTTGTCCTCCAGGGCCATCTTGGCCTGTTCGACCTCCCGGTTCTTGGCCTCCACCTGCTGGTTCTGAACTGACAGCAGATGCGCCTTGTCCTGCAGCTCGGCGTTGGTCTGCTGCAGTTCCTCCTGCTTGGTGCGGAGCAGCTCCTCGGACTGGCGCAGGGACGCGGCCTGCTGCTCCAGCCGGTCGTTGGTCTTTTTCAGCTCCTCCTGCTGCGCCTGCAATTCCGACGTGAGCAGCTGCGACTGCTTCAGCAGGCCTTCGGTCCGCATATTGGCGGCGATGGTGTTGAGCACGATGCCGATGGATTCCATCAGCTGGTCGAGGAACTGCTGCTGGGTCTCGTTGAACTCGCCGAAGGTGGCCAGCTCGAGCACCGCCTTCACCTCGCCTTCGAACAGGGCCGGCAGGACGATGATGTTGGCCGGCGCGGCTTCGCCCAGGCCCGACGAAATCTGCACATAGTCGCTGGGCACGTTGGTCAGCAGGATGCGCGACTTCTCGTAGGCGCACTGTCCGATCAGGCCCTCGCGCAGCTGGAACTGGCTGGCCAGGTGCTTGCGGTTGTTGAAGGCGTAGGACGCGGCCAGATTCAGCACCGGCTGGCCCTCGTCGTCGCGGTCGGAGACGTAGAACACCGCGTGCTGCGCATCGATCAGCGGCGCCAGCTCGGACAGCACAAGGTTCGATACCGTCGAAAGGTCGCGCTCGCCCTGCAACATGCGGGTGAACCGGGCAAGGTTGGTCTTCAGCCAGTCCTGCTCGGTGTTCTTCAACGTCTGATCCTTAAGGTTTCGGATCATCTCGTTGATATTGTTCTTGAGTTCCTCGACTTCGCCGGATGCTTCCACGGTGATGGAGCGGGTCAGGTCGCCCTTGGTCACCGCCGTGGACACCTCGGCGATGGCCCGCACCTGGGTGGTGAGGTTGGCGGCCAGTTCGTTCACGTTGTCGGTCAGGTCGCGCCACAAGCCGGCCGCCCCAGGCACGCGGGCCTGACCGCCCAGCTTGCCTTCTGAGCCAACTTCGCGGGCCACGTTGGTCACCTGGTCGGCGAAGGTGGCGAGGGTCTCGATCATGCCGTTGATGGTGTCGGCCAGCGCGGCGATTTCGCCCTTGGCGTCCAGGGTGAGCTTGCGCTTCAGGTCGCCCATGGCGACCGAGGTCACAACGTCGGCGATGTTGCGCACCTGACCGGTCAGGTTCGCGGCCATCATGTTCACGTTGTCGGTGAGGTCCTTCCAGGTGCCGGCGACGCCGGGGACCTGCGCCTGACCGCCGAGCTTGCCCTCGGTGCCGACTTCTCGCGCCACGCGGGTCACTTCCGAGGCGAAGGAGTTCAGCTGGTCCACCATGGTGTTGATGGTGTTCTTCAGCTCAAGGATCTCGCCGCGCACGTCGACGGTGATCTTCTTCGACAGGTCGCCCTTGGCGACGGCGGTGGTCACTTCGGCGATGTTGCGGACCTGACCGGTCAAATTGTCCGCCATCAGGTTCACATTGTCGGTCAGCTCCTTCCAGGTGCCAGCGACGCCTTTCACCTGCGCCTGGCCGCCGAGCTTGCCCTCGGTGCCGACTTCCCGCGCCACGCGGGTCACTTCCGAGGAGAAGGAGTTCAGCTGGTCCACCATGGTGTTGATGGTGTTCTTCAGCTCGAGGATCTCCCCGCGCACGTCGACGGTGATCTTCTTCGACAGGTCGCCCATGGCCACGGCCGTGGTCACCTCGGCGATGTTGCGCACCTGGCCGGTCAGGTTCGCGGCCATGAAGTTCACGTTGTCGGTGAGGTCCTTCCAGGTCCCCGCGACGCCCTTCACCTGCGCCTGACCGCCGAGCTTGCCTTCCGTACCCACTTCCCGCGCCACGCGGGTCACTTCCGAGGCGAAGGCGTTCAGCTGGTCCACCATGGTGTTGATGGTGTTCTTCAGCTCCAGGATTTCGCCCTTCACGTCGACGGTGATCTTCTTCGACAGGTCGCCGTTGGCCACCGCGGTGGTCACCTCGGCGATGTTGCGCACCTGGCCGGTCAGGTTGCCGGCCATCAGGTTCACATTGTCGGTCAGCTCCTTCCAG
>JAEYTM010000110.1 GCA_023434015.1 Pseudomonadota bacterium
CGCCAGAAGCGCCCGTCGCCGCCAAGGCGCCGGCCCGCGCCCCGGAGCTGGCGCCGCAGCCCGGCAGGAGCGCCGAGGCCGCTGGCCACCAGCGCACGGAGGTCACCGTCTCCTGAGGCGGTTCGCCAGTCGGCCTATTCGGTCCTAAGCTTGTGCGTCGGCGCTGACGGAGGCCGATTCGCATGTCCGAAGCGCCGCATCAGCAGCTCGCTCGTGAGCTTCTCGGTTGCGCCTACGAGGACCTCACGCCGGTCCAGCGCAGCGTCATCGACCTGATCGCAACGGACGCGCCCACCGCGGTCGATCCGAAGCTGAAGATCGACGAGCGCACGTTCGGCGCCCGGCTGGCTGACAATGTGGCGGCGATCGGCGGCTCCTGGGGGTTCATCGCCGCCTTCGGCCTGGTCCTTGTGCTCTGGATGGGCTGGAACGCCTGGGCGATGGGTCGTCACTGGGCTTTCGACCCCTATCCGTTCATCTTCCTCAACCTGATGCTGTCGACCCTCGCCGCGATCCAGGCGCCGGTTATCATGATGAGCCAGAACCGCGCCGCCGCGCGCGATCGCCAGGCGGCGGAGCACGACTATCTGGTCAACCTGCGGGCCGAGCTGGAGATCATGCTGCTGCACGACAAGCTGGACGCGCTGCGCGAGCAGGAGATGGTCGCGCTGGTGAAGCGGCAGAACGAGGCGATCCGCCTGTTGAAGGCGCAGATCGCCAAGCTCGCAAAGTCTTAGGTCCGCGCCGCCCGCCGCAGGGCCTGGGGCGGCTGGCCGAACGCCCGAAGGAAGGCGCGGCGCATCCGCTCCGGATCGCCGAAGCCCGCCGCCAGGGCGATCCCCTCAATGGGCTCCCGGCCCGCTTCGACGCGCAGGCGCGCGGTGTCCAGCCGCAGCCGTTCAACGGCCCTGGCGGGCGTCAGGCCGGTTTCGGCTGCGAAGACCCGGGCGAAGTTGCGCGGGCTCATCGCCGCCCGGGCCGCCAGCCGCTCGACGGTCAGCGGTTCGGCCAGCCGTTCGCGGGCCCAGTCCATCAGGTGGGAGAAGCGGCCGTCGATCCCGCCGGTGTCGAGCAGGGCGGAGAACTGCGACTGGCCGCCCGGGCGCCGCTGGCGCACGACAAGCTGCTGGGCCGTGCGCCGGGCGACGACAGCTAGGTCGGCGCGGCGCGCGTTCAGGGCTTGCGCCGCTGCTCGCTGTTTTCCTGGAAGTCCCGTTTGCCGTGCGTGTCGTGCGCATGGTGACGGTCGCGTTCGCCGCCGCCGCCGGAGACGTGGCTGAACGGCGTGTTGGTCGGCTCGCCGGGCGCCCGGGGATCGCGCTTTTCAGGTTGCGGTTTGGAACGGTCCTCGTGGCTCGCGCCCGGACCGCCCCAACGCGCGGTGTTGGGGTGTTTGTCCGGCATGTCAGCGGTCCTGCTGGTAGCCCTGATGATGGGTGTTCTGGTGGATGTCGCCCTGACGGCCCTGCTGCTTCAGATTCACGTCGGCGTCGCCGGGCTGGCTGGATTGCAGGCCGGTGACCTCGTCACGGCGCCCCTGGGTCGAGCCGCCGATGTCGGCCTTGTCGCTGGCGCGGGCGCGCTGGTCCTTCGGGATGGGGGGAGCTTTCGAAGCCATGGTTCGCCTCCTTGTCTAGGGGAGGTGAACCCCGGCCGTCCGGGGTGGTTCCTACGGTCTAGATCGCGTCGAGGCCGATATCGAGCACGGCCGCCGAGTGGGTGAGGGCGCCCACGCTGATCACATCGACCCCGGTTTCCGCCACCGGGCGGACGGTCTGCAGGCTGATACCCCCGGAGGCCTCGAGGATGGTCCGTCCGCCCGCACGCCGGACCGCCTCGCGCAGATCGTCCAGGCTGAAGTTGTCGAGCATGATGGTGTCGGGGCCTTCGGCCAGGGCCTCGTCCAGCTGGTCCAGGCCATCGACCTCGACCTCGACCTTCATCATGTGGCCGACGGCGGCGCGGGCCCGCCGCACCGCCTCGCCAACCGAGCCGCAGGCGGCGACGTGGTTGTCCTTGATCAGGATGGCGTCATCCAGGCCGAAGCGGTGGTTCACGCCGCCGCCGCAGCGGACGGCGTACTTCTCCAGGGCCCGCAGGCCGGGGGTGGTCTTGCGGGTGTCGACGATGCGCGCGTGCGTGCCGGCGACCGCGTCCACATAGGCCCGCGTCAGGGTGGCAACGCCAGACAGGCGGCCCAGCAGGTTGAGTCCGGTCCGCTCGGCGGAGAGCAGGGCGCGGGCGTTGGCTTCCACCCGGGCGAGATGGGCGCCGGCGGCGACGGCCTCGCCATCGGCCATTCGCGCCTCGAACGTCGCCGTCGGGTCGAGCTCGGCCAGAGCCAGCCGGGCGCAGGCGAGGCCCGACACCACCCCGGCCTTGCGGGTGGCGAACACCGCCGTCAGCCGGGCGTCAGGCGCGATACAGGCCTGGGCGGTGACGTCGCCGGCGCGGCCCAGATCCTCGGCGAGCGCGGCGCGCACGACGGGGGCGATCAGCAGGTCAGGAAGCGGCGGAGTCATTCGGCGGCGTATCGCAAGGTGGGGGTGGGTCCGATCTGGCCGAGGGTGACGAAGGTGCGCGCAGGTTGGACCTGCCCCGTTGCGTCGCTGCGGAAGTGGCCTCCGCGGCTTTCCGTCCGGGCGAGGGCGCAGGCCGCCACCAGGCGGGCGGCGACCAGGGGCGCGCAGTCGCCCCAGGCCGTCTGCAGGGCGGCGATCTCGGCCAGAAGCCGCTGCAGGCCGGTTGCATCGCGGACCACGCCGGCGTCGCGGCTCATGGCGGCGCGGAGCGCCTGCAGCGCCGGATCGGGAAGCTCGCGCGTGACGATCGCCCGCACGTCAGCCGCAACGGCGGGCGGGGCGGGCAGGTCGCGGGCCGCCCGGCCGGCGCGGGCGCCGAACACCGCCGCCTCGAGCAGCGAATTGGAGGCCAGCCGATTGGCGCCGTGCACCCCGGTGGACGCGCATTCGCCGGCCGCGAACAGGCCGGGCAGGCTGCTGGCGCCGTCGGCGTCCGTGGCGATGCCGCCCATGTGGTAGTGGCAGGCGGGCGCCACCGGGATCGGCTGGGTCCGCGGATCGACGCCGCCGGACAGGCAGGCGGCGAACACCGCCGGGAATTCGTCGGGGAAGTGGGCGCCGACCGCTTCGCGGGCGGCCAGGAAGGCGCCACGGCCGGCCGCCAGCTCGGCATGGATGGCGCGGGCGACCACGTCCCGCGGCGCTAGCTCCGCCTCCGGGTGATATCGGGCCATGAACCGCTCACCGTCGGCGCCGGTCAGGACCGCGCCCTCGCCGCGGAGGGCCTCGGTCGCGAGCGGCGCGGGATCGCGGCCGATGTCGATCGCGGTCGGGTGGAACTGGACGAATTCGGGATCGGCGATGCGCGCCCCGGCCAGGGCCGCCAGGCCAAGTCCGTCGCCGACCAGTTCGGCCGGCGTGGTGGTGACCTTGTAGAGGCCGCCGATCCCGCCGGTCGCCATGACCACCGCGTGGGCGCGGATTTCCGTCAAGCCGCCCTTGCCGGCGGCGACCACGCCGTGCACCCGGCCGGTCTCGTCCTGCAGCAGGCCGCGCAGCCGCGCGCCCGTGCGAACCTCGATGTGCGGCGCGGCCAGCACGGCGGCGGTGACCGCCTCCATGATCGCCCGGCCGGCCTGATCGCCCTTCACCCGCGCTACGCGGGCGCGGCTGTGCGCCGCTTCCAGGCTCTGAGCGAATTCGCCCGCCGGCGTCCGGTCGAACGGCGCGCCCATGGCCGCCAGGGCGCGGACCGCGGCGGGCCCCTCCCGGGCCAGCAGCTGGGCCATGGCGACGTCCACCAGACCCGCGCCCGCGGCCACCGTGTCGGCGGCATGCAGTTGCGGGGTGTCGTCGGCGGACAGGGCGGCGGCCATGCCGCCCTGGGCCCAGGCCGACGAACAGCCATGGTTCAGCTCGGCGCCGGTCAGGAGCAGAACCTTCGCCGGCGCGCCCGCCAGGGCGGCGGTCAGTCCGGCCAGGCCCGCGCCGACGACGACCACGCCTTCATGGCGCAGCCGCTTCATCAGATGAGTTCCACGTCGACGTGGTGGGCGGCTTTCACCATGTCGTAGCGGGCCGGTGTCGCCGGCGGCGGCAGATCGACCATGCGCTGGACCGCCAGCCGCGCCCGTTCGGCGATCGCGGGATCGACGGTCACTTCATAACGGTCGTGCAGCAGGCACTCGTAGATGTTCTCGAGGCTGATCCGCTTCATGTGCGGGCACAAGTTGCAGGGGCGCAGGAACTCGGTGAACGGCGCATCGGCCGCGAGATTGTCGGCCATCGAGCACTCAGTGATCAGCACCACCTGCTTGGGCCGCCGGGTCACGACATAGTCGTTCATCGCCGCCGTCGAGCCGGCGAAGTCGCAGGCCTCGATCACTTCGGCCGGGCATTCCGGGTGCGCCAGCACCTCGGCGCCGGGATAGGCTTCGCGGACGGCGGCGATGTCGGCCGCCGAGAAGCGCTCGTGAACCTCGCAGCGGCCCTGCCATGCGATGATGCCGACGGAGGTCTGACGCGCCACGTTGCGGGCCAGAAACTCGTCCGGGATCAGGATCACCCGATCGACGCCCCACTGGCGCGCGGCCTCCTCGACCACCTGCACGGCGTTGGCGCTGGTGCAGCAGATGTCGGTCTCCGCCTTCACGTCGGCGGTGGTGTTCACATAGGTGACGACCGGCAGGCCCGGGTAGCGCTGCTTGATCAGCCGCACGTCCGCGCCGGTGATCGACGACGCCAGCGAGCAGCCGGCCCGCAGGTCGGGAATGAGGATGGTCTTCTCGGGGCTGAGAATCTTCGAGGTCTCGGCCATGAAGTGTACGCCCGCCTGGACGATCACCCTGGCGTCGGATCGGGCGGCCTCCTTGGCCAGGCCCAGGCTGTCGCCGACATAGTCGCCGACGCCGTGGAAGATTTCCGGCGTCATGTAGTTGTGGGCCAGGATGACCGCGCCCTTTTCCCGCTTCAGGCGGTTGATCTCTGCGATCAGGGGAGCCTGGAGGCGCCATTCCATGGGGGTGACGTGCTGTTTCACCTTCTCCCACGCAGGCTGCGTGGCGGCCTCGACCTCGGGCGTGAAGGCGAACTGGAAACCGTCGGCGGCCATGGCGTCCTCCTTATGCTCAAAATGAGCATTTCACCGGCCTTAAAAAGACGCCGGGGCGGTGACCCTGGCGCTCCAGATATGCTCATTTAGAGCATAACTGACGTAACACATATAGCGCGCCCATCGTGACGCGCAAGTTAATATGGACGGCGGCCCCTCCCGGCACGATATGGGCGCGGGCGACGTTATCGATCCCAACGGCCTGACCGGCGAGCGCGAACCTGCGAGACGAAGAGGCGG
>JAEYTM010000292.1 GCA_023434015.1 Pseudomonadota bacterium
CCCGACGGCCGGAGGGCCCCGATGTGTCGGCGGCGGTCGAACAGCTGCGCGAACGCCTGCGCGGCTTCTTCAGCGGCGGTCCTGGCGGCGGCGTGAAGCCCGGAGCCATCGCCGCGATCGTCGGCGCGGCCTTCGCGCTCTGGGCCCTTTCGGGCCTCTATGTGGTGCAGCCGAACGAGGAGGCCGTGGTCACCACCTTCGGCGCCTATTCTCGCAATGAGACCCCCGGCCTGCGCTATCACCTGCCGGCCCCCATCGAGCGGGTCGAGAAGGTGGCGGTGACCTCGCTGAACCGCATTGACGTGGGCGGGACGCCTGAGGCCGACATTCCGCAGGAAAGCCTGATGCTGACCGGCGACGAGAACATCATCGACCTGGACTTCAGCGTCACCTGGCGCGTCGCCAACGCCTCTCAGTTCGTCTTCACCCTGCGTGACCCCGAGGCCTCGGTGAAAGCCGTCGCCGAGAGCGCCATGCGCGAGGTGGTGGGCCGCACCGCGCTGGACCCGATCCTGACCACCGGCCGCGGCCAGGTGCAGGTGCAGGCCCGCGACCTGATGCAGCGCACCCTCGACTCCTGGGGCGCCGGCGTGCGGATCGACGAAGTCCAGATCCGCTCGGTCGATCCGCCGCAGGAGGTCCGCGCGGCCTTCCGCGACGTCGCCAGCGCCGCACAGGACGCGGCCTCGGCGCAGAACGAAGCCAACACCTATCGCAACCGGGTGATCAACGAGGCCAAGGGTGACGCCGCGCGCATCGTGCAGTCCGCCCAGGGCTATCGCGAACAGGCGGTCCGCGAGGCCTCCGGTGACGCCGCCCGCTTCAACTCGATCTACCAGGAGTACCGCCGCGCCCCGGGTGTGACCCGCGACCGGCTCTACATCGAAACCATGCAGCGCGTTCTCGCCCGTTCCAACAAGGTGGTCATCGACGGCAAGGGCGCCAGCGCCCCCATCATCCTGCCGCCCGACGTCTTCCGGCCCCGCACGGGCGCCCCGGCCCAGGGCGCCGTCGTCGCCCCGGTTCCGGACGTCCAGGTGCAGCCGCAGGCCCAGGCCGGCCGGAGCGCCGCCCAATGAACCGCAATCGCCTGATCGTCTACGGCGTCATCGCCGCCATCGCCCTGGTGATTCTCGCCAACAGCCTGTTCATCGTCGAACAGCGCCAACAGGCCATCGTGGTGCGCTTCGGTGAACCGGTGCGCGTGATCAACGCCCCGGGCAAGCCCGGCGCCGGCCTCAATCTGAAGGCCCCGTTCCTGGAGAATGTGGTCTTCTTCGACCGGCGCAACATCTCGCTGGAAGCCCAGCAGGAAGAGATCATCGCCGCGGGGCAGGAGCGCCTGGTCGTCGACGCCTTCGTTCGCTACCGGATCTCCGACCCGCTGCTGTTCTACCGCACCCTGCGGGACGAACGGATCGCGGCCGACCGGATCGAGCGGCTGGTCAACTCCTCGCTCCGCCAGGTGCTTGGCTCGGCCTCGTTCGAGGACATCATCTCCGGCGGTCGCGGCCGACTGATGCAGCAGGCGCGCACCGACGTCGCCGCCCGCGCCGAGGCCTCGCGCTTCGGGATCCAGATCATCGACCTGCGGATCCGCCGGGCCGACCTGCCGGCCCAGAACCAGACGGCGGTCTATCGCCGGATGCAGACCTCCCGCCAGCAGGAGGCCGCCCGCATCCGCGCCACCGGCGAACAGGAGAAGCGCGAGATCATCGCCTCGGCCGACCGCGAAGTGGCGATCACCCTCGCCACCGCTCAGGAAGAAGGCGAGACCACCCGCGGTCTCGGCGACGCCCAGCGGACCCGCATCTTCGCCGACGCCTACGGCAAGGACCAGAACTTCGCGGCCTTCTACCGGTCGATGCAGGCCTATGAGGCCAGCCTCGGCCAGGGCGACACCACCATGGTGCTGTCGCCGGACAGCGCCTTCTTCCGCTACTTCGACAAGGGGCCGGGCGGGCGCTGATGCCCGCCCTGGTCCGTCCGGACGCCGCACGCATGGTCTCTTTCGTGGAGGCCATGCGCGAGGGCTACTCCCGCGACAACCTGCGGCCCGAGACGCCGCAGACCATCGACGACATCGCCGCCGCGCCGGACTGGTTCGTCGGAACCCTGCTCAATCCCCCTACCACCATCGTCCTGCCGGATGGCACGCTCGGCGAGCGTGTGCCGGAGACCATCCTGTGGTGGGTCGAGGGGCCTGAATTTCTCGGCTCAGTCAGCGTCCGCCACCGTCTGAACCCGCACCTCGAGCGGTGGGGCGGCCATATCGGCTACGCCGTGCGGCCGTCGGCGCGCCGGCGTGGACACGCCTCCGCCATGCTCGCGGCGATGCTGGACCATTGCCGGCGCGAGCTGCCAGCGCTGGACCGCGTCATGCTGACCGCCAGCACGGCGAACACCGCCTCCATCCGGGTCATCGAGAAGAACGGCGGGGTGCTGCAGGACCTGATCCCGCACCCCTGGCTCAAGGGCGACGAGGGCCGGCGGTACTGGATCGGCCTTCGTTAGCCGCCGAGCAGGCCGCGGACCTCGTGCAGGTCGCGGGCGATCCGAACGCAGAGGCTCTCCATCTCCTCGGTCGGATCGAGCATGTCCGGGACCATCACCGTCATCATGCCGGCCGCCGAGGCGGAGCGGACCCCGTTGTGACTGTCCTCCAGCGCCAGGCAGTCCCGCGGATCGATTCCGAGCGCCGCGGCGGCCAATTGGAAGGGCTCCGGATGCGGCTTGCCGCGGGTCTGCACGTCGCGGGTGATGAGGGCGTGAAAGCGATCCACCAGGCTGTGGGGACCCAGGCTGGCGCGCACGCTCTCCAGGCTGGAGGAGGTGGCGATGGCGCGAGGCAAGCCAATGACGTCGAGGTCGTCGAGGATTTCCAGGGCGCCGGTCTTCAGTGCGATGCCCGCCGCCAGCTCGGCGCGGAAGTGGCGGCTGATCTCGGCCGACCAGGCGGCCAGGTCGAACCCCTCGCCGAAATGCTCGATCAGGATCAGGTCGCTGGCGGCATGCTGCAGGCCGACCATCCGCTGGAAGGTGCCGAACGGCATCTCCAGGCCGATGTCGCCGGCGGCCCGTTGCATGGCTCGGAACACCACCTGCTCGGTATCCACCAGCAGGCCGTCCATATCGAAGACCACGGCGCGGACGGGACGGGGCAGGTTCATGGCCTTCCCCTATCCCAATGGCGCGGTCCGCGGGAAATCAAACCCGGCTTCAGTCGGTTACGAACTGGTCCAGCGCATAGCCCTGGAAGTACAGCAGGGCCGTGAGGTCGGCATGGTCGATCTTGGCGTCGGCCTGGGCGGCCACGACCGGCTTGGCGCGATAGGCGACGCCAAGGCCGGCGGCCTCGATCATCGCCAGGTCGTTGGCGCCGTCGCCGATGGCCAGGGCGGCGGACAGCGGGACGCCGAGCGCGGCGGTCTCTTCCTTCAGCGCCGCCAGCTTGGCCTCGCGGCCCAGGATCGGCTCGCCCAACGTGCCCAGCAGGACGCTGTCCGCCTCGTGGAGCGTGTTGGCGCGGTTGGCGTGGAAGCCGGCGGCCTCGGCCACGCGGCCGGTGAAGAAGGTGAAGCCGCCGGAGACCAGCACGCAGCGGGCGCCATGCTCCGCCATCGTCCGCACCAGCGTCCGGGCGCCGGGGTTCAGGCGAACGCGTTCGTCGTAGGCCTGTTGCAGCGAGGCGACGCCCAGCCCCTTCAGCATGGCGACGCGCTCGCGCAGCGCTCCCTCGAACTCCAGCTCGCCGCGCATCGCGCGCTCGGTGATCGCCGAGACCTCGTCCTTCACCCCGGCGAAATCGGCCAGTTCGTCCAGGCACTCGACGTTGATGATGGTCGAATCCATGTCGGCGATCAGCAGGCGCTTGCGGCGCCCTTCGACCGGCTGCAGGCACCAGTCGAGCAGCTGCCCGTCGAGCGGCGCTCGCAGGGCGGCCTTGACCGCTGCCGGGTCGTCGGCTTCGAGGAAGACATCGACGGCGGCGCCTTCGCCGGCCTCGAGCGGCCGGGATTCGGCGACCGTGGCGCCGACGCCGGCCAGCGCTTCGCGTAGGTTGATCTGGATGCCGCCCGCATTGGGGGGCGCGACGAGGGTGAGGACAAGCTGCATGACGGGCCGCATCTGGCTGATCGCCGGACCCACCGCAAGCGGCAAGTCGGCTCTGGCCCTGCGTCTGGCGGAACAGACCGGCGGCGAACTGGTCAATGCGGACGCCCTTCAGCTCTACGCGGACCTACGGCTGCTGAGCGCGAGACCCTCGAACGAGGAAGAGGCGCGGGCGCCGCACCACCTCTTCGGTCACGCGGACGCCGCCGACGGCTGGTCGGTCGGCCGCTGGCTGCGGGCGGCGGACGAAGCGCTGGCCCAGATCGCCGCGCGAGGTCGCGACGTCATCGTCGTCGGAGGCACCGGTCTCTATTTCCGCGCCCTCACCCAGGGCCTTTCGAATGCGCCGGATATCTCGCCGGAAATGCGCGCTGCGGCCGACGCCGATTTCGACACCCTCGGCGAGGCGGCGTTCCGCGCCCGCCTGGCGCAGATCGACCCCGCCGCCGCACAACGCATCGGCCCGGGCGACCGGCAGCGGCTGGTCCGGGCCTGGGAGGTGTTCGCCGCCTCCGGTCGGCCGCTGACCGAATGGCAGCGGAGCGGCGCCCCCGCCCTTCCCGCCGGGTCGTGGCGGGCGGTCGCCCTGGAGCCGCCGCGCGAGGCGCTCTACGCCCGCTGCGACGCCCGACTGCGGACCATGGTCGAACAGGGTGTGCTGGACGAGGTCGCGGCCCTGGCTGCGCGTGGCCTCGATCCGCGCCTTCCGGCGATGAAGGCGGTCGGCCTGCGCGAATTCGCCGCTCATCTGCGGGGCGAGACTGACCTCACGGCCGCCGTCGATGGCGCCCAGAGGGAGACCCGCCGCTACGCAAAGCGGCAAATGACCTGGATGCGGGGACAGATGGGCGCTTGGCCAAGACTGACCGGAACCGACCACGAAAGCCAGTGGAGGCAGTTTATTGCCCTGGAACCCGGCTTGACGGGCGCCTGACAGCATGCCACATCGCTGAACTTGGATTTTGAGAGAATTCTCGTGCGCACCAACCTCGTACTCGTAAGGCGGCCGTCCACGGACTGACATCGGTCAGTTCGTCCACGGTCGCTTGCACACAGGCCCCTTGCGGGCCTTTTTTATTGCCCCTCCGCCAAGGCTCTCCTCATGACCGCCCACCAGACCATCGAAGCCCAGCAGGACACCATTTCCGGCGCCGAGATCGTGGTGCGCGCCCTGCTCGACCAGGGCGTCGACGTCCTGTTCGGCTATCCGGGCGGCGCGGTTCTGCCGATCTATGACGCCCTGTACGCCGAGCCGCGGCTGCAGCACGTGCTGGTCCGCCACGAGCAGGGCGCGACCCACGCGGCGGAGGGCTACGCCCGCTCGACCGGCAAGCCCGGCGTGGTCCTGGTCACCTCCGGTCCCGGGGCGACGAATGCGGTGACCGGCATCGTCGACGCCTTGATGGACTCCATCCCGCTGGTGGTCATCACCGGCCAGGTCGCCACCCACCTGATCGGCACCGACGCCTTCCAGGAGTGCGACACGGTCGGCATCACCCGCTCGATCACCAAGCAGAACTACCTGGTGAAGGACGTCGCGGACCTGCCGCGGGTGATCCACGAGGCGTTCCACATCGCCACCTCCGGGCGTCCCGGCCCGGTGGTCATCGACATTCCCAAGGACGTCCAGTTCGGCAAGGCGGTCTACCAGGGGCCGCAGCAGGTCCAGCACGCCCATCCCTACGCGCCGCGCACCAAGGGCGACGCCGGCCGCGTCGCCGAGGCGGTGGCGATGATCGCCGGCGCGCGCCGTCCGATCTTCTACACCGGCGGCGGCGTCATCAACGCCGGTCCGAAGGCGTCCGAACTGCTGCGCGAGTTCGCCGCCCTGACCGGCGCGCCGGTCACCTCGACCCTGATGGGCCTGGGCGCCTTCCCCGCCTCCGACCCGAAGTGGCTCGGCATGCTGGGCATGCACGGCTCGTTCGAAGCCAACAACGCCATGCACGACTGCGACGTGATGATCTGCGTCGGGGCGCGGTTCGACGACCGGGTGACGGGGCGCCTGGACGCCTTCTCGCCCGGCTCGCGGAAGATCCACATCGACATCGACGCCTCGTCGATCGGCAAGAACATCCGCGCCGACATCGGCATCGTCGGCGACGCCGGCGACGTGCTGGCGGACATGATCGCCATCTGGAAGGCCCGGAACCTGGCCACCGACCAGGCGGCGATGGCCGAGTGGTGGCGGCAGATCGACGTCTGGCGCGCCCGTGACGGCTTCCGCTATTCGCCGGACAGCCAGTACATCAAGCCGCAGTACGCCCTGGAGCGCCTGCAGGCCCTGACGCGGGACCACGACACCTACATCACCACCGAAGTCGGCCAGCACCAGATGTGGGCCGCCCAGTTCCTGCGGTTCGAGAAGCCCAACCGCTGGATGACCTCCGGCGGCCTGGGCACCATGGGCTACGGCCTGCCGGCGGCGGTGGGCGTGCAGATGGCGCACCCGGACGCCCTGGTCATCGACGTCGGCGGCGACGCCTCGGTCCAGATGACCATGCAGGAAATCTCGACCGCCGTTCAGTACGGCCTGCCGATCAAGATCTTCATCCTCAACAACGAGTGGATGGGGATGGTCCGCCAGTGGCAGCAACTGCTGCACGGGGAGCGCTATTCGCACTCCTATTCCGAGAGCCTGCCGGACTTCGTGAAGCTGGCGGAAGCCTATGGCGCGGTCGGCCTGCGGGCCGAGACGCCGGACGAACTGGACGCCAAGATCCTGGAGATGATCGCGGTGAAGCGCCCGGTGATCTTCGACTGCCGCGTCACCAAGGAAGAGAACTGCTTCCCGATGATCCCGTCCGGCAAGGCGCACAACGAGATGATCCTGGCCGCCGACAACCGCGACCTGGGCACGGTCATCGACGACGCCGGCAAGCGCCTGGTCTGATCCCCCGCGACGCCCCCAGGGAACAACCTGGAGGCGCACATGCTCGATACGCAACCTTAGCTGTGCTAGGGGTAGCCGTTCCGCGTCAGTTCCTGTTCCAAGCCACGTGCACCGCGCGGGCGGAGCCTGCGCATGAGCGGAGACCTCGAATGGACGGCACCAGCTGCTTCTACCTGCGTAACGTCACCAGTTCCGCGGGAGCCGACTACGACGGCCGGATCGGCTACTATTCGGACCGATCACAGTATCAGGCGTGGGCCCGCCCACACTGGGACAAGGGCCACGCGCTACGGATCGTCGGCATCAACGACCGCGAACACCTGTGGGTGGACGCCTGGGACACGCGGCGGGACAATTGCCCGGCGAACCCCGATAACATCATGACCTGGGCCTACAACGCCCTGCGCCTGTGCGTTCACCCCGACGGGGCGGTCGTGCTGGGCGGCGTCGGGGACGCCTTCCCGCTGAACGTCATCAGCATCTGGATGGCCGAATGGTACGAGCAGTACCCCGACCCGCGTGACCCGAGCGGCGAGAAAAAGATCGACTTCATCCGTCTGTATCCCCAGGGCGCGCCCGGCCGCTACCTCAGCCTCGACGCGAAGAAGGGTGTCGCGCCGATAGCGGACGACGACGCACCGCTCGTCCTGCGGGACCATCCCTGTATGCCCCCGTCTGGATGGCCGAACGGAACGGAGGCCTGGTGGATGCTCGAACCGGCGCCGGCCGCGGCGGGCGAGACGCCGCAGCTTCTCCAGCCTGCCGTCGTCTGACGCGGGCATGTCGATGACGCGGCCCGTGGATTGGGCTTAGGGTGCCGACTTGCCCGCAGGAGGCGTCGATGTCCGAACACGGCCGTTTCATCTGGTACGAACTGATGACCCCCGACGTCACGGGGGCCAAGGCCTTCTATCCCGCGGTGCTGCCCTGGGACGTCGACGACACCTCCGGCGCACCGATGAACTACACCATCGTCGGCCCAGGGTCGGGGATCGCCGGCATCATGGATATCCCGGCGGAGGAAATCGTCAGGGGGATACCCTCGAACTGGAGCGCCTATATCCACGTCGACGACGTGGACACCGCGACGGCGAAGGCTGAACAGCTGGGGGGCGCGGTCCTCGAGCCCGGCATGGACATCCCCGGCGTGGGCCGTTTCGCGGTGATCGCGGATCCGGGCGGAGCGGTGATCTCAATCATGACGCCCGCGCCGCCGAAGACGCCGCCGCCCGTTCCCCCGCCCGGCTCTCCGGGAACCGTCGGCTGGCGCGAACTCTACGCCGCCGACCTCGAGCCGGCCTTCGCCTTCTACGCCGCACTGTTCGGCTGGAAGAAGGACAGCGACATGGACATGGGCGACATGGGCGCCTATCGGCTGTTCTCCAACCAGGAGGGGCAGATGGGCGGGATGATGACCAAGCCAAGCGACGTCCCAGCCCCGGGATGGCTCTACTATTTCAACGTCGCCGACATCGACGCGGCCACCGCCAAGGTGAAGGCGTCCGGCGGCCAGGTGCTACTGGAACCCATGGCGGTGCCGGATGGAAGCTTCGTGATCCAGGCGCTCGACCCCCAGGGCGCCATGTTCGCCCTGGTTGGCAAGCGGCCCGCTTAGCGCAGGCATGTCGAAGACCACGCCGGCGACGCTTGCCCTCGACCGGGCGGGCGTCGCCTACACGCTCGCCACCTATTCCTACGACCCCGGCGCCGACCGGGTCGGGCTGCAGGCCGCCGAGGCCCTGGGCGTTCCCGCCGGCGAGGTCCTGAAGACCTTGATCGTCCGGGCGGACGGCAAGCCGGCGTGCGTGGTGCTGGCGTCCGACCGCGAGGTGAGCATGAAGAAGCTGGCCGCCGCCCTGGGGGCCAGGTCCGCGGCGATGGCCCCGGTCCCCGAGGCGGAGCGGATCACCGGCTATCGGGTCGGCGGGGTGAGCCCCTTCGGCCAGAAGAAGCGCCTGCCCACCGTGCTCGACGCCGCGGCGGCGGAACAGGCCGAAGTATTCGTCAACGGCGGCCAGCGCGGCCTGCAGCTGCGGCTCTCGCCCGCCGATCTGGCGAAGATCCTCGGCGCCACGGTGGCGGCGGTGACCTGATCGCAGGTCGCAGGAACCGCCGCTTCGCTTCGGCGGGGATGGCGCTATAAGCACACCTAACCGACAGACCGGAATCCGCGATGACCGACCCCCAGCCCGCCTCCGTCTATGACCTCGCCCACGGAGACGAGGCCGAAAGCCTCGCGACCTTCGCGGTGCTGGTCGACAATGAGCCCGGCGTCCTGCACCGGCTGGTCGGGCTGTTCGCGGCGCGCGGCTATAACATCGAGAGCCTGACCGTCGCCGAGACCGACCGGCGGGCGCACACCAGCCGCGTGACCATCGTCACCCGAGGCACCCGCCAGGTGCTGGGCCAGATCGAAGCCCAACTGGAGAAGATGGTCTCCACCCGCCACGTCCAGGACGTCAGCCGCGATCCCAACGGCCTGGAGCGCGAGCTCGCCCTGGTGAAGGTGCGCGGGACGGGCGCAGAGCGGGTCGAGGCGCTGCGCGTGTCCGACATCTTCCGCGCCAAGGTGATCGACACCACCCATGAGAGCTTCGTGTTCGAGCTGACGGGCGCCCCGTCCAAGATCGACAGCTTTGTCGACCTGATGCGGCCGCTGGGGCTGATCGAGGTGTCGCGCACGGGCGTGCTGTCGATCCAGCGCGGCGTCGACG
>JAEYTM010000317.1 GCA_023434015.1 Pseudomonadota bacterium
CGCCCGGGCCTCGTCGATGTCGGCGCCGCGGGCCAGGGCGACGCCCATGCGGCGACGCGAGAAGCTCTCCGGCTTTCCGAACAGCCGCAGGTCGGCGCCGGGCACGGCCAAGGCTTCCGCGACGCCCTCGAACGCGATCCCGGCCGCCTCCAGGCCGCCATAGATCACCGCGCTGGCGCCGGGCTCGCGCAGGGCCGCATCCACCGGCAGGCCGAGGATGGCGCGGGCGTGGATGGCGAACTCGCTCTGGTGCTGGGTGGCGAGGGTGACCAGGCCGGTGTCGTGCGGCCGGGGGCTGACTTCCGAGAACCAGACCTCGTCGCGGCGAACGAACAGCTCGACGCCGAAGATCCCCTGGCCGCCAAGCGCGTCGGTGACCGCGCGGGCGATCTCCTGTGCGCGGGCCAGGGCCGCCGGGCTCATCGCCTGCGGCTGCCAGCTCTCCACATAGTCGCCCTTCACCTGGCGGTGGCCGATGGGGGCGCAGAAGCCGGTGGTGACGGCGCCGTCGCGCAGGCTGCGGACGGTCAGCAGGGTGATCTCGAACTCGAAGTCGATGCGGCCCTCGACGATCACCCGGGGCTGTTCGACCCGGCCGCCTTCCAGGGCGTAGCGCCAGGCCGCGGCGATCTGGTCCGGCGTCTCGACGTAGGACTGGCCCTTGCCGGAGGACGACATCACCGGCTTCACGAAACAGGGGAAGCCCGTCACCTCGGCGGCGCCCCGCGCCAGCTCGTCCTGGCTGGACGCGAAGGCGAACGGGCTGGTCGGCAGCCCCAGGTCCTCGGCCGCGAGCCGGCGGATGCCTTCGCGGTTCATGGTCAGTTGCGCCGCACGGGCTGTGGGAATCACCGTCGCCAGGCCCTCGGCCTCGATCCGCACCAGTTCGTCGGTGGCGATGGCCTCGATCTCCGGCACGATCAGGCGCGGGCGCTCGGCCTCGACGACCGCGCGCAGGGCCGCCGCGTCGGTCATCGGGATGACATGGCTGCGGTGCGCCACCTGCATGGCCGGCGCGCCGGCGTAGCGGTCGACCGCGATCACCTCGCAGCCGAGCCGCTGCAGCTCGATCGCCACCTCCTTGCCGAGCTCCCCGGAGCCCAGCAGCATCACCTTCACGGCGGTCGGCGAGCCTGGCGTTCCGAGGCGCATCGGGGTCAGTCCAGCTTGGCCCTGGCGGCGGCGGCGACGCCCTCGGCGGTGATGCCGAAGTGGGCGTATAGCTGCTCGTAGGGCGCGCTGGCGCCGAAGCCCTCCATGCCGACGAATACGCCGGCTTCGCCGATGAAGCGCTCCCAGCCCATCTTCACGCCCGCCTCGACGGCGATGCGCACGGGCGTCTCCCCGATCACCGCGGCGCGGTAGTCGGCGGGCTGGGCCTCGAACAGCTCCCAGCAGGGCGTGGAGACCACGCGGGCGCCGATGCCGTCGGCCTCGAGCAGCTCGCGGGCGGCCAGCGCCACCGAGACCTCGGTGCCCGACGCGAAGATGGTCACCTGGGCCGGGTGGCCGGCGCCGGCGATCTGGTAGGCGCCGCGGGCCGACAGGTTTTCGCCGGCCACGGTGGTGCGCACGGCCGGGACCTTCTGCCGCGACAAGGCCATGACCGAGGGCGTGGTCTTGGCCAGCAGGGCCAGTTTCCAGCATTCGGCCGTCTCCACCGCGTCCGCCGGGCGGAAGACGTTGACGTTCGGCATGGCGCGCAGGGAGGCGACATGCTCGACCGGCTGGTGGGTCGGGCCGTCCTCGCCCAGGCCGATGGAATCGTGGGTGCCGACATGGATGGCGCGCACGCCCATCAGGGCCGCCAGGCGGATCGCCGGGCGGCTGTAGTCCGTGAACACCAGGAAGGTGCCGCCGTAGGGGATCACCCCGCCGTGCAGCGCCATGCCGTTCATCGCCGCGGCCATGCCGAACTCGCGCACGCCGTAGTTCACATAGCGGCCGGCATAGCCCGGCGCGTCGAGGATCGGGGTGTTCTTGACGAAGGTGTTGTTCGAACCGGTCAGGTCGGCGGAGCCGCCGACCAGCTCAGGGATGTCGGCGAAGATCGTCTCCAGCACCGCGCCGGAATGCTGGCGGGTTGCGGAGCCGGGCTTGTTGGCCTCGGCCTCGGCGATGAACTTGTCCAGGCGCGCGAAGGCGTGGGCCGGCAGGTCGCCGCGGATGGCGCGGTCGAACTCGGCCTTGTGCGGCGAGGCGGCGAGGCGGGCCTCCCAGGCCTTCAGGGCCTTGCGGCCGCGGCGGCCGGCGGCGCGCCAGGGACGATAGACCTCGTCCGGCACCACGAAGGGCTCATGCGGCCAGCCGAGGTTCTCGCGGGTCGCCACCACCTCGGCCTTGCCCAGCGCCTTGCCATGGACGTCGTGGGTGCCCTCGAAGTTGGGCGAGCCCTTGCCGATGGTGGTCCGGCAGGCGATCAGCGCCGGCTTGTCCTGGCGGGTGGCCCAGGTCAGGGCGCGCTTCACCTGGCCGACGTCGTGCCCGTCGATGGCCTTCACCGCCCAGCCGGCCGCCTTGAAGCGGGCGAGCTGGTCGGTGGAGTCCGACAGCGAGACATGGCCGTCGATGGTAATGTTGTTGTCGTCCCACAGCACCGTAAGTTTGGCGAGCTTCAGGCGGCCGGCGAGCGCGATGGCTTCATGGCTGACGCCCTCCATCAGGCAGCCGTCGCCGGCCACCACCCAGGTGCGATGGTCGACGAGGTCCTCGCCGAACCGGGCGGCCAGGTGGCGCTCGGCCACGGCCATGCCGACGGCGGTGGCCAGACCCTGGCCCAGCGGGCCGGTGGTGGTCTCGACGCCCGGCGTGTGGCCGTACTCGGGGTGACCCGGGGTGTTGGAGCCGAGCTGACGGAAATTCTTCAGACTGTCGATGGTGACCGCCTTGACGCCGGTCAGGTGCAGCAGGCTGTAGAGCAGCATCGAGCCGTGACCCGCCGACAGCACGAACCGGTCGCGGTCGGCCCAGTCCGGCCGGGCGGCGTCATACTTCATGAACCGGGTCCACAGCACCGTGGCGACGTCGGCCATGCCCATCGGCATGCCGGGGTGGCCGGAGTTGGCCTGTTCGACGGCGTCCATCGAAAGGGCGCGGATGGCGTCGGCCATGGTCTTCAGGGGAGCGGGCATCGGTCCTACGTATCGTCTGCGGGCGGGAGGATGCCGCGCGGGGTCGCACGCGAGGGCGCGAGGGTCAAGGAAGCCGGGGCCACGGTTCTGCCCAAAGGCGGGGCTAAGCGGCTTTCGAATGGGTGCGACGCAGGTCTATAGATGGGTCGCCAGACCTTTTCAGGAGGACGGCGGGCATGACCCCAAGTGAAAGCGCGCTCGAACTGGCCGCAAAACGGCTGGACCGGGCGGTGGCCATGCTGGAGCAGCGGTTGGCCCAGAGATTGAAACAGGCGGGCGCGGAGGCCGGCGGCCTGTTCGACCAGGACCGCGCCAAGCTGGCGGCCGAGCTCGACCAGGCGCGTGCGCGCGAGCGCGAGCTGGAGGAAGCCGGCGCGGAAGCTTCGGCCGCCCTCGGGCGGGCGATCCTCGAAATCCGCGCCGCCCTGAACGGCGCGGGACCCGCGCCCCAAGCGTCGGCGCAGGAGCAGTAGCCATGGCCCAGATCACCGTCGACGTGAACGGTCGGCCTTATATCGTGGGCTGCCAGGACGGCCAGGAGCAGCACCTCATCGAACTTGCCCGGCTGTTCGACCGCCAGGTGCGCCAAGTCAGCCAGGACATGGGCCAGCTGGGCGACACGCGGCTGTTCCTGATGGGCGCCCTGCTGCTGGCCGACGAACTGGCCGACGCCCGCACGCGGCTGACCAGCCTGCAGGCGGAGCTGGGCCGGCTGCAGTCGGATCGCGCCCGCATCGAGACGCGCGCGGTCTCGGCTCTCGAGAATGCGGCCAAACGGATAGAGGCGCTGGCGAACGAGCCCGCGTAGAAGCGCCCGCGCTGGTGGCCCTGCTTGAGAATGGGCTGCCCGAAGCCTATCTTGTCGGAGGCGGGTCTGCTGCGGCCCTCGTCGAAGGCAACATATCCCAGAGACCTTAATTCACTCTACGGGAGCTGTCCCTGTTCGGAGCCGTGGCTCCGGGCATACGGCGCCCACCTGGTCTACCAGGTCCGAGGGGATTAGAACGACCTTCACGGTTCACGCGGCGCCGCCAC
>JAEYTM010000318.1 GCA_023434015.1 Pseudomonadota bacterium
GGGCGCGGGCGGCCCGCATCACCAGGTTGTCCCCCTCCGCGGCCAGGGCCGGCGCGAAGGGGCCGCTGACGTCCAGAGCCAGGCCTTCGTCCACCGCGACCGTCAGCTGGTCGCCGAGGTCGGCGAAGGCCATGAGGCTGCAGAGCGGGTGATAACCGGAAGGCTCCGGCGCCCCGACGTGCAGGAACAGGTTGACCTTGGCCGGAGCCAAGGCCCGCGCCACGTCCCGCGTCATGGCTATTGCCCGGCGAGCTTCGGCGCGCGTCCGTCCGGTCCCAGGCCGGAGGCGAGCTTCGCTTCCGCCTCCGCCTTCATCTTGTCGTCCGGATTGAGAGTGAGCACCCGCCGCCACTGGAACTGGGCCTCGTCTCGGCGCCCGACCTTCCAGTAGGCGTCGCCCAGGTGATTGTTGATGTCCGGGTCGCCGGCCTCGAGCTCGACGGCCTGCTCGAGCTTTTCCACCGCGGTCTTGTAGTCGCCCATGCGGTAGTGGGCCCATCCCAGGGAATCGACCATCGCGCCGGAATGCGGATTGGCGGCGACGGCCTTCTCGACCATCGCCAGCGCCTCAGGCAGCCTTATGCCGCGGTCGATCCAGGAGTAGCCGAGATAGTTCAGCAACTCCGGCTCGTTCGGGCGCAGCTTCAGCGCGGCCTCAAGATCGGCCTCGGCCTCCCGCCAGCGATCCATCCGTTCCAGGGTGACGCCGCGGGCGTAGAGCAGCCGCCAGTCTGGGGCCGGCGATTCGGCGATCAGGCCGCCGAGCAGGTCCGCGGCCTCGGCATATTGTTCGTTGGCGCGCAGCAGGTCGGCCAGGGTCAGACGGGCGTCGGCGGAGCCGGCCGCCACATTGGCGCGGGCCAGGGCCAGGGCGGCCTCGTGATCCCCGGCGCTCTGATAGCTCCAGGCGAGCTTGGCCTGGGCGGCGGTATAGTCTGGCGCACCCGGCTTCGGCTTTCCGTAGGCGACACGCGCCGCCTCAAGGTCGCCGACGGCCTGCATCAGGTCGCCGACCATAAGCCATGCGTCGTCACGCTGCGGGTCGAGGCGCAGCACCAGCCGGAGGTAGCCCAGCGCTACTTGGGTCTGCCGTCCCGCGATCATCGTCGCCGCCGGGGCCAGCAGGGCCTGGGCGGCGCCTTCGCGGATGGACGGTTGCGGCGGAGCGGATCTGCCGTTGGCGGCGCGCGCCTTGGCGGCGGTCAGGGCCGTGCTGCCCGGTTCCCGCTCCAGGCCGCTCTCGTAGAGCGCCACCGCCTCCAGCCGCCGGCCGCGGCGCTCGAGGAACCCGCCATAGGCCAGGATCGCCATCTCGCCCGCCGCGTCGCTGCCGGTGATGGCCTTGAAATCGGTTTCAGCCTCGTCGTACCGCCGGGCCCGCTCGAAAAGCTGAGCCTGGCCGAGCTGGCCGAAATACTCGACCATCCGGTCGCCCCGCACCTGCGGCAGCACCAGCGACCCTTCCGTGTCGCCCGCCTGGGCGGCGGCCCAGGGGGCCAGAAGCACCGCCGCAGGGCGGTGCGGGAAGCCGATCTCGTTCGTGGAGATGATCGACTGGGCAAGTTTACCCTTGCCCGAGGCCAGGGCGTCGACGGCGATCACCAGCTTGCCCAGCCTCTGGCCGGCCGTGGAAGACGCCTCGCCGACCGGCGCGAGCGCCGCGGCCCGCTGCACGTCGCCGGCCATCAGGGCGGCGCTGAAGGCGCGCTCGCTGATCAGGCCGTCGGCGTCCGGATGGGCGCGGGCCAGGTCGAAGTAGTGTGCGGCCTCGGCGCTGCGCCCGTCGGCCAGCGCCGCTTCTCCGGCCAGATACATGCCGTACGGCGAGACCCCGTCGAGGGCGGACAGCTCGCCCGGCGACGCTGGCCCTCCGCCGGCGCTGGCGCAGGCGGACAGAAGGACGAGCGGGGCGGCGGCGAGCATCAGGAGGCGGCGCATGGCCGGACCTTCGTCGGGAAACGCGGCGGCCGCAAGGCGCGGATGGCGCGGCGGCTGCCCCGTGGATCACATATTGGGATAGTTGGGACCGTCCCCGCCCTGCGGCGTCGTCCAGACGATGTTCTGCGACGGGTCCTTGATGTCGCAGGTCTTGCAGTGGACGCAGTTCTGGAAATTGATCTGGAACCGCGGGTTCTGGCCGTCGGCGTCGTACAGGACTTCGTACACCCCCGCCGGGCAGTACAGCCGCGCCGGCTCGCCGTAGAGTGGCAGGTTCACGCCGATCGGGATCGCCGGGTCCTTGAGGCGCAGATGCGACGGCTGGTTCTCGTCGTGGTTGGTGTTGGAGAGGAAGACGCTCGACAGCTTGTCGAAGCTGAGCACCCCGTCGGGCTTCGGATAGACGATCGGCTTGTGATCCTTCGCCAGACCGGTGCTCTCGGCGTCGCTCTTGCCGTGGTGCATCGTCCCGAAGAACGAGAAACCGCCGGCGAGGTTGGTCACCGTCATGTCGAACATGCTCAGCGCCCCGCCGAGGATGGTGCCGAACCTGCTGAGGATCGGCTTGGCGTTGCGCACGGTGTGAAGTTCCCGGCGCACCCAGGAGGCCTGGTAGGCGGTGTCGTACTCGACCAGTTCGTCGCCCGAACGGCCGGCCTGCAGCGCATGGAACGCGGCCTCGGCGGCCATCATCCCGCTCTTCATGGCGTTGTGGCTGCCCTTGATGCGCGGAACGTTCACCAGCCCCGCGGAATCCCCCAGCAGGACGCCGCCCGGGAAATAGAGCTGCGGCGCCGATTGCAGCCCGCCCTCGCTGATCGCCCGCGCGCCATAGGCGATGCGACGACCACCCGCGAGGTGCCGGCTGATCTCCGGATGGTGCTTGAAGCGCTGGAATTCGTCGAACGGCGACAGCCAGGGGTTCTTGTAGTTGAGGTGCACCACGAAGCCGATGGCCACGTAGTTGTCGCCGAAGTGATAGAGGAAGCTGCCGCCGCCGGTCTTGTCGTCGAGCGGCCAGCCCACGGTGTGCTGGACAAGACCGGGCCGGAAGGCGGCATCCGGGACCTGCCAGATTTCCTTCAGCCCGATGCCGAACTTCTCCGGATCGCGGCCCTCGCAGAGGCCGAACCGGCCCTTGAGCTGCTTGGCGAGCGAGCCGCGCACGCCCTCGCCGATGAACACATACTTGCCGTGCAACTCGACGCCGGGCTGATAGTCCGGCCCCTTGACGCCGTTGCGATCGATGCCGAACACGCCGGCCACCACACCCTTCAGCGCGCCGTCGTCGCCGAACACCGCCTCCGACGCGGCCATGCCCGGATAGATCTCCACGCCCAACGCCTCGGCCTGCTGACCCAGCCAGCGGCAGACGTTGGCGAGCGAGGCGATGTAGTTGCCCTGGTTATGCATGAACTTCGGCATCGGCCACATCGGCAGGGCCACATCGCCTTGCGGCCCGAGGACCAGGAACCGGTCCTCGGTGACCGGCGTCTCCAGCGGCGCGCCCATCGTCTTCCAGTCGGGGAACAGCTCATCGATTCCGACCGGATCGATCACCGCCCCGGACAGGATATGAGCCCCGACTTCGGAGCCTTTTTCGAGCACGGCCACCGAGACCTCGGCGCCGGCTGCGGCGGCGAGCTGCTTCAGCCGGATCGCCGCGGCCAGGCCGGCGGGCCCGGCGCCGACGATCACGACGTCATACTCCATGGACTCGCGTTCCACGTCCTGATCGGCGACCGCTTCGCTCATGGTGTCCCGTTGCTCCCTGGCCGACGCGCGCGCGTGCGCCCGCCGTTGATCCGGTGACGACTTATTCGAAGCTCACCTAAGGGCGGTCAAGCGACAAGCGGCCGCCAGCCGCGTCCGCCTAGCGCAGGCCGCCCAGCAGGAGCTCGAGCTTGGGCGGTTCGGCGATCGGCCGCGGCGCGGCGCGGCTGCCGATCTGCATGACCTGCGGCCGCGCCGGATCGAAGGCCGGCCATCGGGGCAGTCCCGCCCCGTTCGGGTCGCCGTTCTTCGCGAAATTGACCCAGTAGGCCTGGACCTGTTCGGCCACCCCGACGTCGACCGGGCCGAGCGGCCGCTCGAGGGAGCCCAGGGTTCCGAACACATAGGCCAGCTCGGCCGAATGGAAGGCGCCGTACTTCCCGGCCCGCGGCCCCGGCAGCACATGGTCGTAGTCATAGAAGAAGGCCGGCGACCGCGCCCTGCCCGCCCGCGCCCTCAGCCAGGCCATCGACGACACCATCAACCGGTCGTGGCCACTGGCGATGGCGGAGGCCCCCGCCTGGGACCCACCCGGATAGAGGGCGAGCCAAGCGGCCGCCCGCTCGCCCTGCGTCCGGCGCACGTCGGCCTCGTATTTCACCGGATCGGGCGTCGCATCCAGTTCGCCCGAGCCTTCGGCGGTGTTGTAGCCGGTGAGCAGCGGCACGTCGGCCAGGGCGCCCTCCTCCAGCAGCGCCCGCGGGGTCTTGGGAAGCAGCCACCCATCGACGATCAGGCCCTGCCGAAAGTTGGGGACCGCCTGGATCGCTTCCGCAGGAAGAGCGCGGAGTGCGGCGAGCGAACCGGCGCCCGCAGCCTGGGCGAAGGCGAGGCCGCGCTGCTCCGCCTCGGACCGCGAGAGCGCCGTCGACTCCAGCTGAACACCGCTCTGAGCGATGGCGCGGTGGAACAGGCCGCGAGCCTGGGGCGACAACATCAGGGCGGTCACCGATCGCGCACCCGCCGACTGACCGAATATGGTCACCTTGTCGGGATCGCCGCCGAACGCAGTGATGTTGGCCTTCACCCACTTCAGGGCGGCGAGCTGGTCGAGGAAGCCATAGTTGCCCGAGGCCCCGTTTGGCGACTCCGCCGTGAGTTCAGGGTGGGCCACGAAACCGAACGGCCCGACCCGGTAGTTCACCGAGACGACCACCACGCCCTTTTGCGCCAGGCTCGTCCCGTCATAGAGCGGCAGGCTGGTTCCGCCCTGGTTCAGCCCCCCGCCGTGCAGCCAGACCATCACCGGCCGGCGCTCGGCCGCGGAGGCGGCTCCCGTCCAGACATTGAGGTAGAGGCAGTCTTCGCTGAAGGGCGGCTTGGCGAAGAATTCCTGCGTCCAGGGCATGATCTCGCGGATCGTCGGCTGCATGCAGCTCGCCGCGAAGCGATCGGCCGCACGCACGCCCGGCCAGCTCGCCGCAGGCTGGGGCTCGCGCCAGCGCAGCGCGCCGACAGGCGGGGCGGCGAAGGGCACGCCCCTGAACACCGTGACGCCGTCCCGAAAAGGCCCGGCCGACAGCACACCGCCGCTTGTCCGAACGGACTCCAGCCCCGCAGCCTGCGCCGTGGTCCCACCGAGCAGCGCACCCGCCAGCAGCGCCGTGATCCACCTGAGCATCGCTTCCCTCCCGGCGGACTCTTTGGCCCGACAGCGTTATCACGATGCCGCCGGCGCCCAGCGGCGTCAAACCCCGGCGCCGGTCATTCGGCTGCTGACAACCCCGCCGCCAGGGGCCACAAGTGCGGCATGCCCCCTGCGGTCGCGCCTTATCTCGATCCGGCTTCCGAAAGCCTGCTCGCCTTCTGGGCGGAGGCGGGCGTCGACGCGATGCTGCTCGACGAGGCCTTCGACCGTATCGAGGCGGGCCGCATCGCGCCGCCGCCCGCGCCGGTGAAGCCGAGGACAGTCCCGGCCGCCGCCCGGCCCGCCGGTCAGCCGGACATCTCCGCCGCCGTCGCCCAGGCTCAGGCGCTCGCCGCCGCTGCGGCCGATCTCGACGCCCTGGCCGCGGCCATCGCCGGCTTCGAAGGCTGCAGCCTGCGGTTCGAAGGCGCGGCCCGTCAGTCCGTGTTCTATCGCGGACGCACCGATGCGCCCCTGATGGTCATCGGCGAGGGGCCCGGCGCGGAGGAGGACGCTCAGGGCCAGCCGTTCGTCGGCCGCGCCGGCAAGCTGCTCGACAGGATGCTGGCCGCAGCCGGGGTCGCCGACCGGGCGTTCATCACCAACACCGTCTTCTGGCGGCCGCCCGGCAACCGCACGCCGACCCCCGCCGAACAGGCCATCTGCGCCCCCTTCGTCGAACGGGCGATCACGCTGGTGAAGCCCAGGATGCTGCTGCTGGTCGGGGGCGCGTCGGCCAAGGCCATGCTGAAGAAGGACGAGGGCATTCTCTCCTTGCGCGGCCGCTGGCTGGAATGGCGTTCGAGCGACGGAGCGCAGGAGCTTCCGGCCATGCCGACGCTGCATCCGGCCTTCCTGCTGCGGCAGCCTGCGGCGAAGAAACGCGCCTGGAGCGACCTGCTGACGCTGGCCGAAAGGCTTGATCGACCGGACCGGCCCGCCTAGCCTCCCGCCCTGCTTCGAGAAAAGGGCCGCGCCCAGCTCGCATCCGAACGGGCGGCGCGGAAGACGGCATGACGCTCAAAAAGCGCCTGCGGATCGGGATATCCGTCCTGGTCTGCTCCGCTGCCGCCATCGCCGCGGGCGCGCAGGCCGCCCCGCCGCAGGCCCTGTCGCCGACCGACGCAAAGCGCTACGCCCTCGCCTTCGAGGCCGCAGACCGCGGCGACTTCATCGACGCCGAGATGAAGGCGACGGAAATCAAGGACAAGTCGCTGCTTGGCTACCTGTCCTTCAACCAGCTGATGCATCCGACGGCCCACCAGGCGAGCTTCGACGAACTGGCCGCCTGGCTGGGCAAGTTCCGCGACCTGCCGGTGGCCGAACGGGTCTTCGGCCTGGCGTCGCGGCGAGCGCCGGAA
>JAEYTM010000054.1 GCA_023434015.1 Pseudomonadota bacterium
GGGCGCGGCGCGCCAGGCCGGGGCGACCACAGCCTTCCTGGTGGTGGCGGCGGACAACGCCGCGGCGGCGGCGCTCTATGCCGGAATGGGCTTCCGCCGGACCGGGCTGCGGCGCGGCTATTACGACCGCGGGGCGGCCGGAACCATGGACGCGCTGGTGATGCGCCTCGACCTGGAGGCCGAGGCCCCTTAGACCTAGGGGAACGTCAACAAGGGAGCGGAGCGAGCCGTGTCGGACCGCATCGAGAAGCTGTGCATCGAAAAAGGGATGCGCATGACCGAGCAGCGTCGGGTGATCGCCCGGGTCCTGGCGAGTTCCGACGACCACCCCGACGTGGAGGAGCTGCACCGCCGCGCCCACGCGGTGGACCCGCACATCTCCATCGCCACCGTCTATCGGACCGTGCGGCTGTTCGAAGAGAGCGGCATCATCACCCGTCATGACTTCCGCGACGGGCGCTCCCGCTACGAGGAGCACCATGACGAGCACCACGACCACCTGATCAACATGAAGACCGGCGAGGTGGTGGAGTTCGTCGACGCCGAGATCGAGGCCCTGCAGGAAGCCATCGCCCGCAAGCTGGGCTTCAAGCTGGTGGACCACCGGCTGGAGCTCTACGGCATGCCGATCGAGGATTAGCCGGCGCGGCCCGGGACAGAGGGGGCGGCCCAGGGCGGGAACTTGCGCACGCCCCCAGCGGACCCCATAACGCCAGCCATGTCCGAGACCGCGCCCGCGAAGCGCCTCTACATCAAGACCTACGGCTGTCAGATGAACGTCTACGACAGCGAGCGGATGGCCGATGTCCTGGCCCCGCTGGGCTATGCGATGACGGACAGCCCGGCGGCGGCGGACCTGGTGGTGCTGAACACCTGCCACATCCGCGAGCGGGCCACCGAGAAGGTCTATTCCGAACTCGGCAAGCTGCGCGAGCTGCGTGACAACCGCCTGGCCGAGGGCGGCTCGCGCCTGACCATCGCCGTGGCCGGCTGCGTCGCCCAGGCCGAGGGCGAGGAGATCATGCGCCGGCAGCCGGCGGTCGACCTGGTGGTCGGGCCGCAGGCCTATCACCAGCTTCCCGAGCTGATCGCCCGCAGCCACCGGGCGCGGGGCGAGCGGCTGGCCGCCGCCTTCGCCGCCGACGAGAAGTTCGACGCCCTGTCGCCGGAGCGCCGGCCCTCGGGCGTCACCGCCTTCCTGACGGTGCAGGAGGGCTGCGACAAGTTCTGCACCTTCTGCGTGGTGCCCTACACCCGCGGCGCGGTGTGGTCGCGGCCGGCCGCGGCGATCGAGGCCGAGGCCCGCAACCTGGCGGACCAGGGCGTGCGCGAGGTCACCCTGCTGGGGCAGAACGTCAACGCCTATGCGGCCCCGGACGCCGAGGGCCTGGGCCTGGCCGGCCTGGTGCGCCGGCTGGCGCAGATCCCCGGCCTGGACCGCATCCGCTACACCACCAGCCATCCGGCCGACATGGGCGAGGACCTGATCGCCGCCCACGGCGAGGTCGAGGCCTTGATGCCCTATCTGCACCTGCCGGTGCAGGCGGGCTCCGACCGGGTGCTGAAGGCGATGAACCGGGCGCACACCGCCGAAAGCTATCTGCGGCTGGTCGAGCGGATCCGCGCGGCGCGGCCGGACATCGCCCTGTCCGGCGACTTCATCGTCGGTTTCCCCGGCGAGCGGGAGGCGGACTTCGAGGCCACCCTGCAGATCGTGCGCGAGGCCGGCTACGCCGCCGCCTTCAGCTTCAAATATTCCCGCCGCCCCGGCACCCCGGCCGCCGCCCTGCCCGGCCAGGTGGAGGACGCGGTCAAGGAGGAGCGGCTGGCGCGGCTGAACGCCGTGCTGGAAGAGCAGCAGCTCGCCTTCAACGCCAGCCAGGTCGGCCGCACCCTGCCGGTGCTGTTCGAGCGCGCCGGCCGCCATCCCGGCCAGCTGGTCGGCCGCAGCCCCTATCTGCAGTCGGTGCATGTGAGCGCCCCGGATCGACTGATCGGTCAGATCGTTCCGGTCAAAATCGGGGACGCCGCCAGGATGAGCCTGGCGGGGAGCCTCGCCGAAACCGTCGAGCTGGAGTCCGCTTGAGCCGCGCCCCCGAGTTCATCAGCCTGTCCGACGCCGCCGCCCGCGCGGTGGCCGGGACCAACAGCCGTCACGCCGCCCTGATCGAGGACGCCTTCGGCGTGCTCGTCGAGACCCCCGGCGGCGGGGTGTCGCTGAGCGGCGACAGCCGCGCCCGGACCCAGGCCAAGAAGGTCGTCCAGACCCTGGCCGAGCGCGCCGACCAGGGGCTGGAGATCGGCGAGGCGGACGTGCGCGTGGCCATCGGCCAGGCGCGCACCGGCCAGAGCGCCCCCGGCCTGCCGTCCGGCCGCCGCGGCCAGGTGGCCCCGAAGACCGCCACCCAGGCGGAATATCTGCAGGCGCTGGGCAAGTGCGAGCTGGTGTTCGGCGTCGGCCCGGCCGGCACCGGCAAGACCTTCCTGGCGGTGGCGCACGGCGCCGGCCTGCTGCTGCGCGGCGAGGTCGACCGGCTGGTGGTCTCGCGCCCGGCGGTGGAGGCGGGCGAGCGGCTCGGCTTCCTGCCCGGCGACCTGACCGAGAAGGTCGATCCCTACATGGCCCCGGTGTGGGAGGCGCTGACCGACATCCTCGGCGCCGACCAGCTTCGCCGCCGCCGCGAGAAGGGTGAGATCGAGGTGGCCCCGGTCGCCTTCCTGCGCGGCCGGACGCTGGCGCATGCCTTCGTCATCGTCGACGAGGCGCAGAACGCCACCCGGCTGCAGATGAAGATGGTGCTGACCCGCCTGGGCGAAGGCGCGCGGATGGTGGTCACCGGCGACCCGACGCAGATCGACCTGCCGAACCGCGCCGATTCCGGCCTGGCCCATGCGGTCGGCCTGCTGGAAGGGGTGAAGGGCATCGGCGTCACCCGGTTCAGCGCCCAGGACGTGGTCCGCCACCCGCTGGTCGAGCGGATCGTGCGCGCCTACGACGCCGACGCCGAGAAGTCCGGACGGCCGGCTTGATCGACGTCGAGGTCGAGGACGAGGCCTGGAGCGGCGCCCTGCCCGGCGCCGAGGCGCTGACCCTGGCCGCCGCCGAGGCGGCGCTGGCCTCGGAGGGGGCCTCGGAGGGAGCCCAGGGCGGGGGCGTCACCCTGCTGCTCACCGACGACGCGGCCGTGCAGGAGCTGAACGCCCGCTTCCGCGGCAGGGACAGCGCCACCAATGTGCTGTCGTTCCCGGCGCCGGAGAACCCCGAGGGCCACCTGGGCGACGTGGCGCTGGCGTTCGGCGTCTGCGCGCGCGAGGCTGAGGCCCAGGGCAAGCCGCTGGCGCACCACCTGCAGCATCTGGTGGTGCACGGGGTGCTGCACCTATTAGGATACGATCACATGACCGACGCGGAGGCCGAGACGATGGAAGACCTCGAGCGCGTCGTGCTGGCCGGACTGGGGATACCGGATCCTTACGCGGCCAGCGAGAGAGACCATGACTGACTCCGACCCTCCCAGTAGCCCCACCGCGGTCCCCCGGGCCCGCGGTGTGATGGCCATCTTCAACCGCTTCCGCAAACCGGAAGCCGCGCCCGAACCGCCGCCGACCCCGGCCGCGGCGGCGACCGGCGAACTGGTCAGCCAGGCCCGCGCCTTCCAGGACCTGCGGGTCGACGACGTGATGAAGCCGCGGGCGGACATCCTGGCGATCGAGCGGAGCTCGACCTTCGCCGAGGTGGTGGCCCGCTTCATCGAGGCCGAGCATTCGCGGATGCCGGTCTACAAGGAGACCCTCGACGAGCCGGTCGGGGTGGTCCACGTCAAGGACGTGTTCAAGCTGCTGGCGCGCAAGACGCGGCGGCCGAAGCCCGAGGACCAGATCCTGCAGGGCCGCTTCCAGCTGGTGCGCAAGGTGCTCTACGTGCCGGCCTCGATGCGGGCGGCGGAGCTGCTGGCGATGATGCGCGGCAAGCGCACCCACATGGCCCTGGTCATCGACGAGTTCGGCGGCACCGACGGCCTGGTGACGCTGGAGGACCTGCTGGAGATGCTGGTCGGCCAGATCGCCGACGAGCACGACGACGAGGTCGAGGACTTCACCCCGATCGCCGAGGACGAGGACGGCTGGATCGCCGACGGCCGCACGCCGCTGGAGGAGCTGGAGTCGACCATGGGCGACGGCGTCGACCTGGCCCCGCCCGACCTGGACGAGGAGATCGACACGGTCGCCGGCCTGGTCAACGCCCTGACCGGCCGCGTGCCGCAGCGCGGCGAGCACATCGACCACCCCGGCGGCTTCGTCCTGGAGGTGCTGTCCGCGGACCCGCGCCGGGTGAAGCGCGTGCGGGTGCGGCGGGCGCAGCCGACGAGCACCGCGGCCTAGATGGCGCGCTGGCGCGGGGGACCCTGGTCGGCGCGCGCCTGGGCCGTCCTGGCCGGACTGGCGGCGGGCCTGGCCCACCCGCCCTTCGGCCTGCTGGTCGGCCTGCTGGGCTACGCCGGCCTGCTGGCGGCGGTGGACGCCGCCGGCCCGCCGCTGCGCTCGGCCTTCCTGCGCGGCTGGTTGGCCGGGGTCGGCTATTTCGCGGTCAGCGTCTGGTGGGTGGTCGAGCCGTTCATGGTCGACGCCGAGAACCAGGGCTGGATGGCGCCCTTCGCCCTCACGCTGATGGCCGCCGGCCTGGCGCTGTTCTGGGGGCTGGCGACCCTGGCCTACCGGGCGCTGAGGCCGCGCGGGCTGAGCCGGGTGCTGGTGTTCGCCGGCTGCCTGTCGGCGGCCGAATGGGTGCGCGGCCACATCTTCACCGGCTTCCCCTGGAACCTGCCCGGCGAGAGCTGGGCGGCGGGCTCCATGCCGTCCCAGGCGGCGGCGGTGGTCGGCGCCTATGGCCTGACCTGGATCACCGTGGCCCTGGGCGCCTCGGCGGCGGTGCTGTTCGACCCGGTCGACCGGCGCCGGCGGGCGCTGACCGCGGCCGTGGCCCTGGCCGCCCTGGCCGGGCTCTACGCCTTCGGCGCCGGGCGGCTGAACCACGCCGCGCCGCCGGCCCATGACGCCGCCCTGGTGCGGATCGTCCAGGCCGACATCGACCAGAAGGACAAGTGGCGGCCGGAGAACCTGGACGCGATCTTCGAGACCTACGCCCGCCTCACCCGCCAGCCGGCGGCGGTGACGCCGGAGGTGGTGGTCTGGCCGGAAGGGGCGCTGCCGGCGGTGATCGACGACCTGCTGGCGCCCGGCTCGATCTACGGCTCGCGGCTGGTCGCCAACCTTTCGCCCGGCCAGAGCCTGCTGATGGGGGCCAACCGCGCCGCCGTCGCGGCGGACGGCGAGGTCCAGTACTTCAACAGCCTGGTGGCCCTGCGCCGGGAGGCCGAGGGGCTGCGGGTGACCGGGGTCTATGACAAGCACCGGCTGGTGCCGTTCGGCGAGTTCCTGCCGTTCGGCGACCTGGCGACGCAGCTCGGCCTGCGCAGCCTGGTGCACATGCCCGACGACTTCACGGCCGGACCGCCGCCCAGCCCGCTGGCGCCCTGGGGCGTGCCGGTGCTGCAGCCGCTGATCTGCTACGAGGCGCTGTTCCCCGGCTTCACCCGCGCGGCGACGGCGCGCGAGGGGGTGCGGCCGAGCTGGATCCTGAACGTCTCCAACGACGCCTGGTTCGGCATGACCAGCGGGCCGCTGCAGCACATGAATATCGCCAGCTACCGGGCGATCGAGGAGGGGCTGCCGATCGTCCGCGCCACCCCGACCGGGGTCTCGGCGGTGATCGACGCCTACGGCCGCGTCCGGCCGGGAGCGCGGCTGGACATGGGCGAGATGGGGGTGATCGACGCCCGCCTGCCCCCGGCCCTGCAGCCGACGCTCTACGCCCGCCACGGCGAGCTGCTGTTCCTCTTGATGCTGGTCCTGTCAGGTGCTGTAACATTGGGACACCGCGTTCGGCGACCGGCACTACGCTGACCGGCCGCAACCCGGTCCCAGAAGGGGAGTGGCGCATGGGAGGCTCATGGAACAGACCGCAGGCGGCCTCGGTTGCAGCCCGAATCCGATCGACCGCCATGTCGGGCTGCGTATCCGGCTGCGCCGCAAGGAACTCGGCGTCAGCCAGGAGCGGCTCGCCGAATCCATCGGCCTGACTTTCCAACAGATCCAGAAGTACGAGCGCGCCGCCAACCGGGTGAGCGCCTCGAAGCTGTGGGAGCTGGCCGGGGCGCTGCAGATCTCGGTGGCCTATTTCTACGAGGGCCTGGACCTGCCCGGCCCGTTCAACGGCGGATCGTCGGTGGACGCGGCGGTGCGCGACTTCATGCTGACCGACGAGGGGGCGGAGATGGCGGCGCTGTTCCCGCGCATCCGCGAGCGCCGCATGCGGCGCAAGATCCTCGAACTGATCCGGCTGATGGCCGACGACCAGGACGAGGACGCCGAGGCCCCGGAGGCGCCCTGACCCCCGCCGCCGCGCTTGGCGGGACATAAAGATTTCTTTATAGGGCTTCACGACTTCTCTCAGATCGGCGACCGTCAGCGGCCGCCGTCGCCGCCATTCCGGAGCCTGTGCGTGAGCCGTTCCAGCTACATCTTCACCAGCGAAAGCGTGTCCGAGGGCCATCCCGACAAGGTGGCGGACCGCATCTCCGACACCGTCGTCGACGCCTTCCTGAGCGTCGAGCCGGAGGCGCGCGTCGCCTGCGAGACCCTGGTGACCACCAACCGCATCGTCCTGGCCGGCGAAGTCCGCGCCGGGCGGCCCGGCGGCTCCAAGGCCGAGAACAAGGCCCTGACCAAGCAGATCGTCCGCGAGCTGGAGCCGAAGGTGCGCGAGGCGGTGAAGGACATCGGCTACGAGCAGAAGGGCTTCCACTGGGCCAAGGCCAAGTTCGCCTGCCACCTGCACCCGCAGTCGGAGCACATCGCCCAGGGCGTCGACGCCTCCGACAAGAAGGACGAGGGCGCCGGCGACCAGGGCATCATGTTCGGCTTCGCCTGCGACGAGACGCCGGAGCTGATGCCGGCGACCCTGCAGTATTCGCACAACATCCTGAAGCGGCTGGCCGAGGTGCGCCACTCCGGCGAGTGCAGCGCCCTGGAGCCGGACGCCAAGAGCCAGGTCACCCTGCGCTACGAGAACGGCCGCCCGGTCGAGGTGCTGCAGATCGTCGTCTCCACCCAGCACAAGAAGCGCATCGGCCTGCACCTGGCGACGCCGAAGCGCGTCGAGGCGCTGATCCGGCCCTATGTGGAGCCGATCTTCCCCGACGGCCTGCTGACCAAGAAGACCAAGTGGCACGTCAACCCGACCGGCCGCTTCGAGATCGGCGGCCCGGACGGCGACGCCGGCCTGACCGGCCGCAAGATCATCGTCGACACCTATGGCGGCGCGGCCCCGCACGGCGGCGGCGCCTTCTCCGGCAAGGACCCGACAAAGGTCGATCGTTCCGCAGCCTATGCCTGCAGGTATCTGGCCAAGAACGTCGTCGCGGCCGGCCTGGCGCGCAAGTGCACCATCCAGATCAGCTATGCGATCGGCGTCGCCGACCCGCTGTCGTTCTACGTCGACCTGCACGAGACCGGCGAGATCGATCCGGCGAAGCTGGAGCTGGCCCTGCCGGAGATGATCGGCGGCGCGACGCCCCGGGCCATCCGCGAGCATCTGGGCCTCAATCGCCCGATCTACGCGCGCACGGCGGCCTACGGCCACTTCGGCCGCGTGCCGGACAGCGACGGCGGCTTCTCCTGGGAGCGGACCGACCTGGTCGACGCCCTGAAGTCGCTGGCCTAGGCCGACCCTCGCACCGGGGGCCGCGCGGCGGTCGCCCGGGCCCCGCAGACCCACGGCGCCGGCCGCCCGACGGCCGGCGCTGGCCAATCGACGTTTCCCGTGTTCATGGGTCCGGACACGGGCCGCGCCCGTTCCGGGATGACACCTGAAGGGTGTGAAGATGTCCGACTCCCACCCCCTGCTGCGCTCCTACGGCCGCATCAAGTCGCGGCCCATCAAGCCGCGGCAGGCGGCGCTGGTGGAAAGCCTGCTGCCGAAGATCCGCGTGCCGGAGGGGCCGATCCTGCCCGCCGAACTGAAGCCGGACGCGGCCGAGACCTGGCTGGAGATCGGCTTCGGCGGCGGCGAGCACATGGCCGCCCAGGCGGGCCGGCGTCCCGACGTGCTGGTGATTGGCGCCGAGCCGTTCCAGAACGGCGTGGCCAGCGCCCTGCGCCACATCGACGAGGCCGGCCTGACCAATGTGCGGGTGCATGACGGCGACGTGCGCGAACTGCTGGGCCGGCTGCCGGACGCCAGCCTGACCCGCGGCTTCATCCTGTTCCCCGACCCCTGGCCGAAGACCCGCCACCACAAGCGCCGCATCGTGCAGCCCGACCTGGTGGCCGAGTTCGCCCGCCTGCTGGTCCCCGGCGGACGGCTGCGCTTCGCCAGCGACGTGGCGCACTACGTCGACTGGGCGCTGGAGATGATCCGCGCCAATCCGGACTTCCGCTGGACCGCGGAGGGCGCGGACGACTGGCGCAAGCCGCCGGCCGACCACGTCACCACCCGCTACGAGGAAAAGCGCCTGGGCGACTGCGCCCCGGTGTTCCTCGATTTCCTGCGCGTCTAGGCGCCGACGCCGTTGTAACGCTCGATCGAGGCGCGGATCAGCTCGCCGGCTTCCTCCGGGTCGGCCCAGCCCTTGATGTCGACCGACTTGCCCTTCTCCAGGTCCTTGTAGTGCTTGAAGAAGTGGGCGATCTGCTCGGTCAGGATGGTCGGCAGGGAACGCCAGGAATCCACACCGGTGTAGAACGGGTGCAGCTTGTCCACCGGCACGGCGAGGATCTTTTCGTCGCCGCCGGCCTCGTCGGTCATGATCAGGGCGCCGATCGGCCGGCAACGGATGATCGCGCCGGGCACCACCGGGGTCTGGCCGACCACCATGATGTCCATCGGGTCGCCGTCGTCCGCCAGGGTGTGGGGGATGAAGCCGTAGTTGCCCGGATAGAACATCGCCGTGTGCAGGAAGCGGTCGACGAAGATCGCGCCGGACTCCTTGTCCAGCTCGTACTTCACCGGCTCGCCGCCCTGCGGGATCTCGATGATGGCGTTGACGTCATACGGCGGGTTCGCGCCGACGGGAATCTTGGAAAGGTCCATGGGGAGGAAGCCTGCCTGAAGACACACAAAGGGGAGGGCGCCGTCTTTAGGACCATTCCACGCGCGCGGTAAGCCCCCGCTTCCTCCGCCATGTGCAAGAGGGCTGACAAACCCGCCGTCCGACGCTATATTCCCCTCAACATCGTCCGTTTGCGCTGTATGGCGCCTACGAGCGGCGGGCTCCGGCCCGGCCGCTTTTTTCTTTGCCGGAGGCCAAGCTCGGCCATGCGCGGGAAGACCGCCGAAGACCTGAGACTGCTGGAGCTGCTCGACCCCGTCGCCGAGGCGGCGGGCTACGACATCGTGCGCCTGCGCCTGATGGGCGGAGAGCACGCGCGCCGGCTGCAGGTGATGGGCGAGCGCCCGGCCGACGGCGACATGAACGTCGAGGACTGCGCGCGGCTGTCGCGGGCGATCTCCGAGGTGATGGACGCCGCCGACCCGATCGCCGGGGAATACACCCTGGAGGTCTCCTCGCCCGGCGTCGACCGGCCGCTGACCCGGCTGAAGGATTTCGAGACCTTCGAGGGCTACGAGGCGCGCATCGAGCTGGACCGGATGGCCGAGGGGCGCAAGCGCTTCAAGGGCGTCCTGGCCGGCGTCGACGGCGAGTCCGTGGCCATCGACCTGGAGGGCGAGGAGCACACAGCCCTGGTGCCCTTCACCTGGATCACCGACGCCAAGCTCGTCCTCACCGACGAGCTGATGAAGCGGGGCGCGGACATCCGCGCGGCCCGCGTTCAATCCGAACAACAACCGCCTACCGATTAGAGGGATCATCCCATGAGCCTGACCGGCATTTCCGCCAACCGGCTTGAACTTCTGCAAATCGCCGAGGCCGTCGCCCGCGAGAAGTCGATCGACAAGGAAGTCGTCATCGAGGCGATCGAGGAGGCGATCCAGAAGGGCGCGCGCTCGCGCTACGGCGCCGAGCACGACATCCGGGTGCACATCGACCCGAAGACCGGCGAGACGACGGTCAAGCGCGTGGTCACGGTGGTGGCCGACGACGCGACCTTCGGCGGCGTGATCGGCGAGGACGGCGAGGAGATTCCGGCGGAACAGCCGGCCGGCGTCGTGCGCCTGTCCGACGCCCTGCGCACCGACAAGGAAGCGGTGGTCGGCAAGACCTACGAGGAAATCCTGCCGCCGTTCGAGTTCGGCCGGGTGCAGACCCAGATGGCCCGCCAGGTGGTGACCGGGAAGGTCCGCGAGGCCGAGCGCGAGCGCCAGTACGAAGAGTTCAAGGACCGCGTCGGCGAGATCGTCAACGGCGTCGTCAAGCGCGTCGAGTACGGCAACGTGGTCGTCGACCTGGGCCGTGGCGAAGGCATCATGCGCCGCGACCAGTCGATCCCGCGCGAGAACTTCAACATCGGCGACCGCATCCGTTGCTACATCTATGACGTGCGGCGCGAGACCAAGGGCCCGCAGATCCTGCTGTCGCGCGCCCACGGCGGCTTCATGGCCAAGCTGTTCGCCCAGGAAGTGCCGGAGGTCTACGACGGGGTCATCGAGATCCGCGCCGTGGCCCGCGACCCGGGCAGCCGCGCCAAGATGGCGGTGGTCTCCAACGACAGCTCCATCGACCCGGTCGGCGCCTGCGTCGGCATGCGCGGCAGCCGCGTCCAGGCGGTGGTCGCCGAGCTGCAGGGCGAGAAGATCGACATCATCCAGTGGAGCCCGGACGAGGCGACCTTCATCGTCAACGGCCTGGCCCCGGCGGAAGTCTCCAAGGTGGTGATGGACGAGGAGGACGAGCGCGTCGAAGTGGTGGTGCCGGACGAGCAGCTGTCGCTGGCCATCGGCCGCCGCGGCCAGAACGTCCGCCTGGCGTCCCAGCTGACAGGCTGGCAGATCGACATCATGACCGAGAGCCAGGAGAGCGAGCGCCGCCAGCGCGAGTTCACCGAGCGCACCGCCCTGTTCCAGGAAGCCCTGGACGTGGACGAGGTCATCGCCCAGCTGCTGGTCACCGAGGGCTTCGCCTCGGTCGAGGACGTGGCCTATGTCGAGCCGTCGGAAATCGCCTCCATCGAAGGCTTCGACGACGACACCGCCGAAGAGCTGCAGACCCGCGCCCGCGAATACCTCGAGAAGGAAGCGGCCGAGTACGACGCCAAGCGCCGCGAGCTGGGCGTCGACGACGCCGTGCTGGACGTCGAGGGGATCACCCTGCCGATGGCCGTGGCCCTCGGCGAAGGCGACGTGAAGACCATCGAGGACCTGGCCGGCCTGGTCCCCGACGACCTGCGCGGCTGGTTCGAGACCCGCAACGGCGAGCGCGTGCGCGAGCCGGGCATCCTGGAGGCCTTCGCCCTGGAGCCGCAGGACGCCGAACTGCTGATCATGCGCGCCCGGGTGGTGATGGGCTGGGTGGAAGCTCCGCCCGAGCCGGAGCCGGCCGAGTTCGACCTGGCCGACGAGGGCGATCTGGCGGACGAGTCTGCGGACGAAGCCGTGGCGATCGAGGACACCGAAGCCTTCGCCGAAGCCGAGGCCGACGGCGAGGCCCGCGACGCCTAAGGAACCGCAGGCTTGAGCGAACGCCCCGCCACATCTTCGCCGGACGACCGGCCGGACTCCGGTCCCGGCGGCGCCGACCGGCGGGGCGGGGC
>JAEYTM010000146.1 GCA_023434015.1 Pseudomonadota bacterium
GGGCAAGGCGCTGCGGCGACGGCCAGCGTGGCCCCGCCGATCGGCGGCGGCGCGGCCCGGGCGAACATCGCGCGATACCCGGGCGCGAACGCAGTGGTGATCTCGGCCGACCCCGAAACCCAGCGGACGCTGGCCGAGGTGATCCGGCAACTCGACGTGCGGCGCCAGCAGGTGCTGGTCGAAGCCATCGTGGTCGAGGCTTCCGACGACGCAGCCAAGCGGCTGGGCGTGCAGTTCGCCTTGGCAGGGACCAACGGCTCGTCGGTGCCGTTCACGGCCACCAACTACTCCAACGCCGCGCCCAACCTCACCGCCATCCTCGGCGCCGCCGCCGCGGAGGGCAATCTGCCCGAGGGCTCGACGACGCTCGACAACCTGCGCTATACGGCCCTGCAATCCCTGCTCGGCACGAACGGGATCATCACCGGCGGGGCCGGCCGGATCGGCGACGACGCCCTGTTCGGCTTCATCATCAATGCGGTGAAGAGCGACACGGCCTCGAACCTCCTGTCGACCCCCTCGATCATGACCCAGGACAACCAGCAGGCCAGCATCCTGGTCGGCCAGGAAGTGCCCGTCACTACCGGCGAGGTGCTGGGCGACGCCAACGCCAACCCGTTCCGCACCATCCAGCGGCAGAACGTCGGTGTGCAGCTGGAGGTGAAGCCCCAGGTCAACGCCGGCGGGGCCATCACCCTGTTCCTGCGCCAGGAAGTCTCGAGCGTGGCCGGGCCGGTCAGCGCCGACTTCAACGAGCTGATCCTGAACAAGCGCGAGATCGAAACGACGGTCAGCGTCGACGACGGCGACATCATCGTGCTGGGCGGTCTTCTGGACCAGAACGACCGCGTATCGGTCGAACGCACGCCCCTGCTCGGCGACATTCCCGGCGTCGGGGCCCTGTTCAGAAGCACCGCCCGCCAGCGCGGCAAGACCAACCTGATGGTCTTCATCCGGCCCACAATCGTGCGTGACGCGGCCGAGGCCCAGGCGATGACGGCCCCGCGCTTCAACTACATTGTCAACGAACAGGCGCGCCGCAGCCCGACTGCTCAGAGCGACCTGGAGCGGCTGGTGCGCGAGTACATGCGCGCCGAACCGCCCGTGGAGCGCTCCCAGGCGGCCGCGGCGGCGCCCCAGCCGGTCGCTGCGCCGTGAGCGGTCCCGACCTGCCGCAGTTGGCCTACGCATTCGCCAAACAGCACGGCGTCGTGCTGCTGGAGGTGGACGACGACGCGCATGTGGGCCTGCGCGAAGGAGCCGACCCGCTGGCGCTGGTGGAGGCGCGGCGCGCGCTGCGTCGACCGCTCAAGGTGCAGCGGCTGTCCCGTGCAGAGTTCGAGCGGCGGCTGTCGGAGGCCTATGGGGGGGAGGGGCTGCCGAACGGGGCGGAGGACTTCGACCTGTCGGCGGGCCTGGAGGGGCTGGTCGACGACATCCCGGCGGCGGCCGATCTGCTCGACACTCAGGACGACGCGCCGGTCATCCGGCTGATCAACGGCATGATCGCCGAGGCGGCGCGCCTGGGCGCTTCGGACATCCACGTCGAGCCGTTCGAGACGGCGCTGCTGGTCCGCTTCCGCATTGACGGCGTTCTGCGCCAGGTGCTGTCGCTGTCCCATCGTCTCGCGCCCCTGCTGGTGTCGCGGGTGAAGGTGATGGCCCGGCTCGACATCGCCGAGAAGCGCGTACCGCAGGACGGTCGCATCTCCCTGACGCTGGGCGGCCGCTCGCTCGACGTGCGGGTCTCGACCCTGCCGGCCCGCGCGGGCGAGCGGGTGGTGATGCGGATCCTCGACCAGGAGCAGGCCGGACTGGGGCTGCAGGACCTGGGCATGACCCCGAGCGTCCTGGCGGCGGTGCAGGGCGCCCTGCGCGAGCCGAACGGCATCATCCTGGTCACCGGCCCGCCCGGTTCGGGCAAGACCACCTCGCTCTACGCCGGCCTCGCCCTGCTGAATGACGACAGCCGCAACATCCTGACCATCGAGGACCCGGTCGAGTATGCGATGGCCGGCGTCGGTCAGACCCAGGTGAACGTGAAGGTCGGCATGACCTTCGCCGCCGGTCTGCGGGCGATCCTGCGCCAGGACCCTGACGTAGTGATGGTCGGTGAAATCCGCGACGTCGAGACCGCCCAGATCGCCGTGCAGGCGAGCCTCACGGGCCACCTCGTGCTGTCGACGGTCCACACCAACGACGCGGCCGGGGCCGTCACCCGGCTGCGGGACATGGGCGTCGAGCCGTTCCTGCTGGCTTCCACGCTGCGGCTGATCGTGGCCCAGCGGCTGGTGCGGCGGCTTTGCGAAGGCTGCCGGCGTCCCGAGCCCGCGGACCCCGCCAGCGCCCGGGCCATCGGCGTGGCGCCGGGACACGTCATCCACCGGGCGGGCGGCTGTCCGGCCTGCAACCACACCGGCTATACCGGGCGTATCGGCGTCTATGAGGCCATCCGCGTGGACGAGCGGGTCCGCCGCCTGATCGTCGAAAGCGCCGACGAGGCGGCGATCGCCGCGGTCGCCTTCGAGCGCGGTCCGGCGCTGCCCGAGCAGGCGCGGGCCTATGTCGCGGAGGGTCTGACCACCCTGGAGGAAGCCATCCGCGTGACCCGCCAGGAGACGGCCGACCATGCCGTCGTTTGACTACAGCGCCATCGACATGGCCGGCCGCACGCGCCGGGGCGTGGTCGCCGCGGCCAGCGAACGCGCCGCGCAGGACGAACTGCGCGCGCGCGGTCTGACCCCCGTGCGCATTGCGCCGACCAGGGCCCGCCCGGGCCTGCAGCCCTCCGCCCTGCTGGCGCCACGGTTGGACAGCAAGGCGCTGGCGCTGGTGACCCGCCAGCTCGCCACCCTGATCGCGGTCAGCCCCCTGGAGGAGGCGCTGCGCACCATCGCCCTGCAGGCCGATCGTCTGAAGGTGCGGCAGATCGTGTCCTCGATCCACGCCGCCGTCCTGGAAGGGCACCGTCTGTCCGCCGCGATGGGGCGCGAGCCGCGCTCTTTCCCGCCGCTCTACCGGGCGATGGTGGCGGCCGGCGAAAGCTCTGGCGCCCTGCCGGCGATCCTGCAGCGCCTGGCCGACCTGCTCGAAAGCGACGAGCAGGCCCGCGGCAAGGTGGTCACCGCCCTGGTCTACCCTGCCGCCCTGGCCTCGGTGGCGGTCCTGGTGGTGATCGCGCTGATGGCCTTTGTGGTGCCCAAGGTCGTCGAGCAGTTCGATTCCATGGGCCAGACCCTGCCGCTGCTGACCCGGATGGTGATCGGCGTTTCCGACGCCGTCCGCCACTTCGGATGGCTGATCCTGATCGTGCTGGCAGCCGGCGGGGGTCTGTTCGCCCGGGCGCTTCGGACGCCCGCCTTCCGCCTCAAGGTCGACGGCTGGATTCTTCGGGCGCCGATCCTCGGCAAGCTGATCCGCGATCTGCATGCGGCCAGCCTCGCACGCACCCTCGCCACCATGATCTCCGGCGGCCTGCCCTTGCTGGAGGGATTGCTGATCACCGCCCCGACTGTGCGCAATCGGGTGCTGCGCCAGGCCACCGACGAAATGGCCACCACGATCCGCGAGGGCGGCGCCCTGTCCTCGGCCATGCGCCGGGCGGGGGTGTTCCCGCCACTGCTGATCTACATGACCGCTGGTGGTGAGAGCAGCGGCCGGGTCCAGATGATGCTGGAGCGCGCCGCCGAGTACCTCGAACGCGAGTTCAACACCTTCACGGCCGTCGCCCTCAGCCTGCTGGAGCCGGCCATCATCATCGTGATGGGGGCGGTCGTGACCCTCATCGTCCTCTCGATCCTCCTGCCCATCCTGCAGATCAACACGCTCGCCGTCCGGTGAGGGAGCCATCTATGTCCGACGCCGCCCAAGACCATCGCCGTCCCGCTTCCGAGGCCGGTTTCACCTTGCTGGAGCTGATGGTGGTCATCGTCATCCTCGGCCTGCTGGCCACCGTGGTGATGATGAACGTCCTGCCCAGCCAGGATCGCGCAATGAAGGAGAAGGCCCGCGCGGACGTGGCGGTGCTTGAGCAGGCGCTGGACAGCTACCGGCTGGACAATCTGGCCTATCCGACGCCGGAGCAGGGGCTGCAGGCCCTGGTCAGCCCGCCGGCGGGCCTCGCCCGTGCCGACCGCTATCGCGACGGCGGCTATGTGCGCCGCCTGCCGCAGGATCCCTGGGGCAACCCGTATCAGTATGCCGTGCCCGGCGAGCATGGGCGTCTGGACGTCTACTCGTTCGGCGCCGACGGCCGCAAAGGCGGCGAGGGCGACGATGCCGACATCGGCAACTGGAGCTGAGGCGCGGCCGGAGGCCGGCTTCACCCTGATCGAACTGATGGTGGTGATGTTCGTCATCGGCCTGGCCGGCGCCGCCGTGCTTCTGACCGTGCCCGACGGCCGGCCGCAGGTCGGCCGGGACGCCGAGACACTGGCGGCGCGCCTGCGAGAGGCCCGCGACGAGGCGGTTCTGACCAACCGCGCGGTCGAGGCCCGCCTGGACGCCGCCGGCTACGCCTTTCACGTCCAGCGCGGCGGCGAATGGGTCGCCCTGGAGGCCTCGCCCTTCCAGCCGCGGGCCTGGGGCGAGGGCGTGGCGGCCCGGGTGACCTCGGCCGATGGCGGACGGTCCGTC
>JAEYTM010000155.1 GCA_023434015.1 Pseudomonadota bacterium
GGCCCAGACCGCGCGCGGCTCGTGAGGCGGGCGGTCGTCGGCCTCCTGGCCGCGGCCGGGCTTATGGCCGCAGCGCCGGCGCCGCGCCCCGTGGCCCTGGAGGCCCTGCTGTCGGATACGCCGGCGCCGACCCTCGACGCCTATCGCCTGTTCACCGACGCCGCCGGCCGGCAGCCCAACGCCGGCCTGACGCCCTACGACCTCAACACGCCGCTGTTCAGCGACTACGCCCTGAAGCAGCGCTACCTCTACCTGCCGCCCGGCGCCCGTGTCCGCTACCGCGCCGAGGGGGCGTTCGACTTCCCGGTCGGGACGGTGCTGGTGAAGAGCTTCAGCTATCCCGCAGACCTCCGCCGGCCGGCGGAATCCGTGCGCACGCTGGAGACCCGGCTGCTGGTCCGACGGAAGTCCGGCTGGGTGGCCCTCGCCTATGTCTGGAACCCAGAACAGACCCGCGCGACCCTGAAGCGGGCCGGGGCGCGCCTGCCGGTCGGTTTCATCGATCCCGCCGGTCAACCCCGCCGGATCGACTACGCCGTGCCAAACGCCAACCAGTGCAAGGAGTGCCACGCGGTGGACGGCGAGATCGCCCCAATCGGGCCCCGCGCCCACGCGCTCAACCGCCACTATCCCTATGCCGAAGGCGCGGAGAACCAGCTCGCCCGCTGGACGCGGACCGGCCTGCTGACCGGCGCGCCCGATCCCGTCGCGGCGCCGCGGGCCGCCGCCTGGAACGACGCCGCCGCGCCGCTGGAAGGTCGCGCCCGCGCCTATCTCGACGCCAATTGCGGGCACTGTCACAACCCCCGGGGAATGGCCAGCAACTCGGGCCTGAACCTGAATCTGGAGGAAAAGCGGCCCGCCGCCCTGGGCGTCGGCAAGCGGCCGGTGGCGGCCGGGCGGGGCTCGGGCGGCCGTGCGGTCTCGATCGCGCCAGGCGACCCCGACGGATCGATCCTGGTCTACCGGATGGCCTCGACGGAGCCCGGTGTGATGATGCCGGAACTCAGCCGCGCCCTGGTGCATGCGGAAGGCCTGGAACTGGTCCGGGCCTATGTGGCCGGTCTCAGGACAGGCTCGGCGCCCTGAGCCCGCCGGACGAGACGGCGCGGCCCGCTTCACTGTCGTCGCCATTGGCCAGCGCCGTGGCCAGGGAGCCGATCAGGGCGCCCGCCTGCACCGGCTTGGTCACGTGCAGGTCGGCGCCGGCGTCGAGCGACATCCGCACATGCTCGTCCATCGCATGGGCCGAAAGCGCCAGGATGGGGACGCGCCGCAGGCCGCTCTCGACCTCGCGCCGACGGATGGCGCGGATCGCGCTCAGCCCGTCGACCACCGGCATCTGCACATCCATCAGTATGGCGTCGAAGCCGCCCTGTGCTGCGGCGTCGAGCGCCTGGGCGCCGTCGCCGACCAGGACGGTCTCGACCCCGGCCTGCGCCAGGATGACCTCGACGACCCTCCGGTTGGCGGCGTGGTCGTCGGCGACCAGCACCCGCACCGCTTCCCGGTCGCACAAGGACACGACCGGCGCGGCGCCGGGGGTAGCCGCATCGAACGGCAGGATCAGGGTGAAGACCGATCCGCGTCCCGGCTCCGACGTCGCCGTCAGGCTTCCGCCCATCAGCTCGGCGAGCTGGCGCGAGATCGCCAGACCGAGACCCGAGCCGCCGAACCGCCGGCCGATCGACCCGTCCGCCTGCTCGAAGCGGCCGAACAGCTGGTCGGCCTCCGCCGGCTCGAAGCCGATCCCGGTGTCGCTGACCTGGAAGGTGAAGACCGGCGCCTGCGGGTCGCGCCAGACGTCCAGAGCGACACGCCCGGCCCCGGTGAACTTGACCGCGTTGCTGACGAGGTTGGTCAGGATCTGCTGCAGCCGCAGCGGATCGCCCATCACCATGCCCGTCGCGCCCGGATCGACAACGGCGTCCAGGGCCAGGCCCTTGGCTGCGGCGGTTGTCTGGAACAGCGCCGTCGAACGCGCGACCACCTCGGCCAGGTCGAAGGGGTCGCGGCGGACCTCGAGCTTGCCGGCCTCCACACGCGACAGGTCCAGCGCGTCAGACAACAGGCGCTCCAGCGCGACCGCGGAGTCGACGATGGTGCGGACCATCTGCCGTCGCCGCAGGTCCTCGCAATCCTTTTCCAGAACGCTGGCCATGCCGAGGATTCCGTTCAGCGGCGTGCGGATCTCATGGCTCATATTGGCCAGGAACTCGGATTTCGCGCGGGTGCTGGCCTGGGCCTGCTGCACCGCGCGGCGCAGTTCCGCGACCAGCTTCTCCTGATCGGGCGCCGCCCGCCGCGCACGTTCCTCGGCCTGTTTGCGGCCGATGTGCGCGGCCACGCGCGCATGGGCGACCTCGAAGTCGACCGGCTTGGTGACATAGTCGTTGGCGCCCAGCTTCAACGCCCGCACCACACTGGCGCTTGAATCCTTGACGGTGACCATGATCACCGGGAGGTCCAGGGCGGTGTAGGCCTGACGGATGCGGGCCAGCACCTCGAACCCGTCCATGTCCGGCATGACGATGTCGAGCAGGACGAGGTCGAAGGGCTCGCGGTCCAGCAGTTCGAGGGCCTCCGGCCCGCCAGCCACGGCCACCGCTTCAAAGCCGCGGCGCTCGAACCGCCGCTGCAGGATGATGCGGTTGTCCTCCAGATCGTCGACGATCAGCAGGCGCGGCCGAGCGAGGCGGGCGACGGCCATTTCGTCGGACTCTGAGGGGCGAACTTCCTTCACCCGGCCACTCTAGCGCGGCGGTCTTAATCGAGCGTGCACGCCCTGTTGACGGCTTGGTTACTCCTCATGGTTACGCTCCCAGCGTCGGTCGGACTTCGGTCCGGGCTCAGGGACGGGCGTTTTGTCAGACAACGAAACTCATCGCCGCCTGCGGGTTCTGCTCGCGGACGACCACCCCACCAATCGCGCCGTGGTCGAGGTCATCCTCAGCCTGATCGACGTCGATCTCGTTGCGGTCGAGGACGGCGCCCTGGCGCTCGCGGCCTTCAAGGTCGACGACTTCGACGTCGTGCTCATGGACCTGCAGATGCCGGTGATGGACGGTCTGACCGCCATCCGCGAGATCCGCCGGTTCGAGGCCGAGACCGGCCGCTCACGCACCCCGGTGCTGGCGGTGACCGCCAACGCCATGTCGGAGCACATCGCCGCCAGCCGCGCGGCGGGCGCCGATCACCACATCTCCAAGCCGATCGTGCCGGACACCCTGCTCACCGCCATCGCCGAGAAGATCGCCGAGCTGAGCGAGTCCCAGGCCAAGCTCCGCGCCCACGCCTGACGCGGCGGCGCCGAACGGCGAAGCTCCGGCGAACGCCGGGGCTTTCCTGCGAGGTCAGGTCGGACGGGCTAGAAGCCCCAGTTGGCGCCCACGGAGACGGTCACCGCGTGGCCGCTGAAATCACCGCGCAGGTTGGCGGTCGTCTGAGCCGGGGTGCCGCCATAGAACACCGCGTCCTCGTAGAGCGCCGCGCCCTTGAAATCGAGATAGGCCAGCGCCCCGTGGAAGGTCAGCGACGGGGCGACGCGCACGCTGGCCCCGACCGCGTAGAGCACGCGGTCGCTGTCGGCGACGCCGGGTTCGCGCAGATCGTCCGGCGTGGGCGTCGGATCGAACTGTACGCCGCCGCGCACGGTCCACGCCTCGTTCAGCGCGTAGTCGGCGCCGACCGCCACCGAGGTGGTGTCCTGGTAGTTCTGGGGGATGACCTCGGTCCCGCCCCCGACCCGCACCAGGATCTCATCGTATTCGCTCCAGCCGGAGCGCACGACCTGGGCGTTCAGGGTCAGTCTGGGAGTCGCGGCGAAACGGCCCGCCAAGGTGACGGTCCAAGGCGTCGACAGGGTCGTGTCGGCTGGCGCGCTGAAGTTCGAGCCGTCCAGCGGCGCCTGCAGCCCGGACAGGGTCAGCGTGCCGGAGATGTCGTGCTCGATGGCCGACCGATAGCTGGCGCCCAGCGTCAGGCGCTCAAGATGCGCCTGGCCCCCCACCGTCCAGCTATAGTCCCAGCCGGCGCCTTCGAGATGCGAAACGCCGTCGGCCAGCAGGGGCGAAAGGTTCGGATAGGCGGTGTCGAGCGCCGCCTTGGTGCGGTGCACGCTGAAACCGGCGCCCAGGTCCAGCCAGTCCGTCGCCCTGAAGGCCGCGGTGAACTGATGGTCGGTCGTGGCGATCAGGTTGCGGATTGTGTCGTACCGGCCCCAGGCGTCCTCGCCGAACTCGCCCTCGAGGCGGAACGGCCGGACGATCGAGAAGCCGACGGCCAGACGGTCGTTGACGGGCAGGGCGATGGCGAAATTCGGCGCCTCGAAATCGGCCGAGTCGCCCGCCAGGCGACCCTCGCCGCCGACCGGCGTGGTCAGGCCCGCGGGCGGAACCGGCCGGGTGATGGTCGAATTGCGATCGTTCAGGTCGGTGGAGAGTTCGCGGTGGTGAACGCCCACGGCGATCTCCCGCGGTCCCCGCGCGATCGCAGCGGGGTTCCACCATAGCGCGTCTGCGCCCGTGGCGGCGGCCTCGCCCGAATTGGCCCGGCCAAGGCCCTGGACGGACAGCTCGTTGACCGCGAATCCGCCGGCGACGGCCGGCGACGCCGCGACCAGGGCGGTCGCCGCCAGCAAGGTCCCGAGCAAGGGTCTCGACAGTCCCGCCCCCATCGACGCTTTCCCTCGACCAGACATTTTGCTGTTCAGCCCCAACCTGCTCTTGCTCTGCGCTTCTGCGGGCGAATGATTACCGGGCGATTTACGCAAGTTATTACGCTGCAAGGGATTCCTCCGGCGTTGAATCCTCAAGCACCAGCATCGCCGGCAGGCGCAGGGTGAAGGTCGCCCCCTGCCCCGGCTCGCTCAGGACCGAGATCGCGCCGCCCATCAGGGCGCAGAGCTTCTGGCTGACCGCCAGGCCGAGCCCGGTGCCGCCATAGGTGTGGGATGTGGTGGCGCTGGCCTGGCCGAAGTCCTGGAACAGTTTCGGGAGATCGGTCTGGGCGATGCCGATGCCGGTGTCGGCCACCTGGATCTCGATCCAGTCGCCGCCGGGCTTCTCGTCCCGCCGCGCGCGCACGGTGACGGCGCCGTCCTTGGTGAACTTGGCGGCGTTGCTGAGCAGGTTCAGCATCACCTGCCGCAGCTTGGTCTGGTCGGTGGCGATAGAGCCCAGCCGCCCACGGGGTTCGATCCGCAGGACGTTGCCATTCTGATGCACCAGCGGCTGGGCCGTGGCGGCGACATGCTCAAGGAAGGCTTCCACCTCGAAGGTGTCGATGACGACATCGACCGCGTTGGATTCGATCCGCGACAGGTCCAGCACGTCGGTGACCAGGGCCAGCAGATGCTGGCCGGCGGCGTTGATGCGGTTGAGGTCCTGCAGCTTCTGGGCGTCGGCGCCGCTGTCCTGGCAGTGTTCGAGCAGCAGTTCGCTGTAGCCGATGACCGCGTTCAGCGGCGTGCGGAACTCGTGGCTCATCTTGGCCAGGAAGATCGAGCGGGCGAGGTTGGCGCGCTCGGCCATGTCCTTGGCCTGACGCAGGCGCACCGCCGTCAGCCGGTGGCGCTCGGCCTCGCGTTCCAGGTCCGAGCGCAGGGCGATGGTGCTCACGTAGTACACCGCCATCCACGACATGTAGACCGTGGCCGAGAAGATCGAGATCCAGCCGACCGTGGTCAGCCGCTCCAGCGGCACCCGCTCGTCGAACGAACCGTTGAACATGAAGGCCGCGAAGAAGATCGCCAGGTCGGCGGTGAACATGCCGAGCACCAGCAGCGGCCGGTCGCCCAGGTAGAAGAAGCCGAGCAGCAGCGAGATCAGCAGCCAGGGCAGCAGCGGCGAACTGACCCCGCCATAGTGGAACGAGCCGAACAGCGAGGCGAAGGCCAGCGTCTGCACCGACAGCAGGGCGACGAGCTGCAGGTTTCCCGTGATCTTCAGCAGGAACGGCAGCGCCCAGAACGACCAGATGCAGAGGATCATCGTCCAGACGACCGCATTCGGATTCGGGTCGGTCAGGTAAAGGAACAGGCAGATGGACTGGGCCATCAGCGGCCCGAAGAGGTGGGTGAAGACGAAGTTCCGCGCCAGGCCCAGTTCGGACCTCTCACGCTTGGCCGCCTCCGGCACAAACCAGTCGATCAGTCTAAGGACTGAGTTCCACATGCCGCTCCACCCCCTTTTAGGGCGCCCCATATTCAGGATGAATGAGCAACAGGACCGATTAAGAACTCGTGCATGCAATGCAGGACAGTTCAGCTTGCCCGGCTAACCTGATCTTAATTGGCAATGATGAAATTACCAACGAACGAGGTGAACTCTCGACGTCGTGCATGCCGGTCGCGTTATACTTAACCGGTCCTTGCATGCGTCCTAGGGGCAGGACGGAATAGATGACGACGGCGCCGCAGAATGCGACGAACCCGCTTGATCGGCTGATCGACTGGTTCATCCCCAAGGAGCTCGCGGCGGAGCGGGAGACGCGCCAGCAGGCGCGCATGTTCCTGATCAGCCACCTCTGCGGTCCCTTGCTCGGCAATGTGGTGCCGGGCGCGCTGTTCTTCCTCGACCCCACCCCGGGCTATCCGGTCGCCGTGCTCGCCCTGTCGATCACCGCCTTCTGGATCTTCCCCTTCGTGCTGCGGGCCGTCGGCCACTACAATCTGCTGGCCTTCGTCTCGGTGCAGAACCTGATCTTCTGCATCCTGTGGAGTTGCTACCACTACGGCGGAGTGACCTCGCCGACCCTGCCGTGGGTGCTCAGCATCCCGCTGCTCACCTTCTTCTACCTGGGCGCCTCGCCGCGGCTGCGGATGCTGGCGCTGCTGCAGTTCACCCTGAACTTCGCGGGCTTCGTGGCGATCTACAATCTCTATCCGGCGCCGTTGGACGACACGCCGCGCGAGGCCCTGCAGGGCCTCGGCATCGTCTCCACCCTCGCCGCCTCCGGCTACGTCAGCATGATGGCCCTCTATTACGCGCGGATCCTCGCCTCCGGCGCGGAGCTCGAGGTGGAGATGCGCGGCCACCTGGCCACCGCCGCCCAGCTCCGCCGCGCCACGGCCGAGGCCGAGCGGGCCGGCGCGGCCAAGGCCGAGTTCGTCGCCAGCATGAGCCACGAACTGCGCACGCCGCTCAACGCCGTCATCGGCTACAGCCAGATGCTGCTGGAAGACGCCGCCGACGAGGACGACGCGGCCGCCGCGGCCGATCTGGAGAAGATCCACAGCGCCGGCCACCACCTGCTGCGCCTGGTCAATGAGGTGCTCGACCTGTCGAAGATCGAGGCGGGCCGGATGGAGCTGGCGCCGGAGGAACTGTCGGTCGCCGAGTTCGTGACCAGCGTCGTCGATCATCACCGACCGGCGGCTGAGGCCAAGGGGATTTACCTGACGACCGGCGTTGCGGACGATGTCGGCGCGGCGGTCTGGGACGGCCAGCGCGCCCGCCAGGCGCTCGACCATCTGCTCAGCAACGCCGTGAAGTTCACCGGCAAGGGCGGCGTCAGCGTCGCCGTCCGGCGCGCGCCGGCCCGGCCCGCCGACTGGATTTCGGTGCAGATCAGCGACACCGGTCCGGGCATCGCCCCGGACATGCTGCCCCAGCTGTTCGAGAAGTTCACGGTCGCCCACGACTCCAGCGCCAGCAAGTACGGCGACACCGGCCTGGGGCTCGCCCTGGCGCTCGCCCTGACGCGGCTGATGGGCGGCGAAATCCGCGCCGAAAGCGTTCCCGGCAAGGGCAGCACCTTCACCATCACCCTTCCGGCCGCGCCGACACCCCGCGACAGTCTGGTCGCGGACCCGGCCGAAGACGCCTCGCCGCGCGCCCAGGCCGCCGCCTGATCCCATGCAAGAGACGCCCGCCATGACCAAGATCCTGCTCGTCGAAGATAACGAGATGAACCGCGACATGCTGACCCGGCGGCTGGCCCGTCAGGGCTTCGACGTCTGCTGCGCCCCGGACGGGCCGACCGGCGTGCGGATGGCGGAAGACGAGCGGCCGGCGCTGATCCTGATGGACGTGGCCCTGGGCGAGATGGACGGCTGGGAGGCGACCGAGCTCATCAAGGCCCGGCCCTCGACCCACGACATCCCAATCATCGCCCTGACCGCCCATGCCCTGGCCAGCGACCGCGAGAAAAGCGTCGAGGTGGGCTGCGCGGATTTCGACACCAAGCCGGTCGACCTGCCGCGGCTGCTGTCCAAGATCAACGCCTGCCTCGAAGCGGCCTAGCGCGGACTCCAGGCCAGATCGAGGACAAGACGCCCGCCGCATCGGCGGGCGTTTTTCGTTCATGATCTACAGGCCGTTAAATACAATCTCCTCGCGACTCAACTAGGGATAGTTGATTTACATCCATTGATGTTTATCTACATTTCTCGTTAACTTAAACTAAAAAGGAACGATCAACGTTCCGTACACCGGAGGCTAATACCTGTCAGATACAGATACCCAGAACCCGAGAACAGGGGTGGGGATCTTCAAATGCCGAACGCATTCAACAGCTATACTCCGCCGGCCGCACTGACCGGCAGCATGCGCGACTACCGCTTCCCACGCGGCGCCGATCTGCAGGATCGCGTGGAAGGCTTCTTCAAGTGGCAGAACCTGCGCCGCCAGCACGGCCTATGGCCGTTCTCGCGCTCGACGGAGGACGGCCCGTCCACGGTCTGCGCGGCGCGGGACGATTCCGGCGCCCGCATGCAGGGCGTCAACTTCGCCTCCCAGGACTATCTCAGCATGTCCTCGCACCCGGCGATCAAGCAGGTCGCCAAGGAGGTCATCGAGGAATTCGGCGTGCATAGCGCCGGCTCGGCCGCGCTGGTGGGCAACACCTCGCACTCGGTTCTGCTGGAGCGGCGGATTGCCGAGTTCCTGGGCATGGACGAGGCGATCCTCTTCCCGACCGGCTGGGCCGCCGGTTACGGCGTCATCAAGGGCCTGGTGCGGTCGACCGACCACATCGTCATGGACGCCCTGGCCCACACCTGCCTGCAGGAAGGCGCCGCGGCCGCGACCCGCAACATCTATCTCTTCCGCCACAACCAGGTGGCCGAGTGCCGCAAGTGGCTGGAGAAGATCCGCGCCAAGGACAAAGAGAACGGCATCATGGTGGTGACCGAGGGACTGTTCTCCATGGACAGCGACACCCCGGACATCCCCGCCCTTCAGGCGCTGTGCGACGAGTTCGACGCCACCCTGATGGTGGACGTCGCCCACGACCTCGGGAATCTCGGCAAGGACGGCAAGGGCTTCATCGGCGACCAGGGCATGCTGGGCAAGGTCGACCTGGTGATGGGCAGTTTCTCCAAGACCTTCGGCTCGAACGGCGGCTTCGTCGGCTGCCGCAACCGCGAGGTGAAGGAATACCTGCGCTTCTTCAGCCCGCCGTGCACCTTCTCCAACGCCTTGTCGCCAATGCAGGCGGCCACCGTCCTGAAGGCGTTCGAGATCATCGAAAGCGCCGAAGGCCAGGTGCTGCGCGACAAGCTGATGAGCAACATCCTCAGCCTGCGCCGCCAGCTCGTCGACGCCGGCTTCGAGGTCTATGGCGACCCGTCGGCCATCGTCTGCGTCAAGATGGGCTCGGAAGGCCTCGCCCGGCTGGTCAGCCGCCGGCTGCCGCAGGAGGGCCTGATCGCCAACCTCGTGGAGTTTCCGGCGGTGCCGAAGGGTCAGGCGCGGTTCCGCATGCAGGTGATGGCCAATCACACGCCGCAGAACATCGCCGATGCGGTCGCGCGCCTACGCGCCGCCTACCAGGCCGGCCTGGCGGAGTTCGAATGGATGAACGAGGCGCCGGAGGAGCTGAAGGCCATCGCCTGACGCCACCCGGGCACGACGTCAGAAG
>JAEYTM010000265.1 GCA_023434015.1 Pseudomonadota bacterium
CGAAGGTGTTCTGGAAGGCTTCGAGAGGCATGGCGCCCGTTCTACGACGCCGCGTCCCGGGCCGATAGCGGCTCAGGCCTCGCGGTAGAGGCCGACGGCCGGCGGCGGCGGCAGGCGGACGCCGAGGGTCTGGCGCAGATAGTTGACGCTGGCGGCGAGGTTGTCGTGCACCGTGCCGGTCCCGTCGCCGACCCGCGGCGCGTCGATGTCGAACACCGCCCAGCCCTTGAACCGGCGCTCGCGCAGCACGCGGAAGACGCCCGGGAAGTCGACGCCGCCGCCCTGGCCGACCGAGGCGTAGACGCCCTTGGCCAGATGCTGGGAGCGGGTCGGGGTGGCGGTGTTGCCGCGATACTGCGGGAAGGTGTCCTTCAGGTGCACCTCGGTGATCCGCGGCAGGAACTCGTCGACGATCTTCACCGTGTCCATGCCGCCGAGCACGTTGTGGCCGGTGTCGAGGATCAGGAAGACGTAGTTCGGGTCGGTGAGTTCCATCACCCGGCGGAACTCGTGCTCGCGTTCCATGGGCCCCCACAGGTGCGGGTGCAGCGACAGTTTCACGCCGTGCGCCAGGGTGCGGCGGCCGATCTCGTTGCAGGTGTCGGCCAGGCCCTTGAGCTGGTCGTCGGTGGGGCCGGCCGCCGGCCGTCCGCCCATGTTGTTCTTCCAGTGGCCGACGCCGAGCGGCTGCAGGAAGTCGCGCGCGCAGGCCTCCATCGCGGCGACAAGCTGGGCGCGGCCCTCGCCACCCATCCAGGGATAGGCCGCCGCCGAGCCGGTGGAGCTGAGCGGGCTGCGCGGCAGGTCGCCCAGGCTGGCCAGGGTCATGCCGGTCTCGTCCAGCAGGGCCTTCAGAGCCAGAGGCTCGTCGCGATAGTGGCCGATCTGGGAGGAATAGGGCTCGAAGCCCTCCAGGCCGTAGGACCGGCAGGCCTGCAGCATCAGCCGCATGTCGGTGGACATCTTCAGCGCCAGGCCGTCGCCCGACCCGGTCCAGGACCCGAAGATCGAGCCGGTGGTGCCGAAGCGGATGTCGGGGTTGAACGGGTCGAGGCCGCCGACCGCGGGGTGGGGCTGGCCGAGCGCCGGGGTTGCGGCGCAGGCGGCGGCGGCGAGCGAGCCGGCGAGCAGTTCGCGCCGGCCGATGGTGGTGTTGGAACGCATGTTATCCCCCCAAGGATATTGCGGCCTCTGGCGGGCCGATGCCGTCATGGGGACGGTAACCGGCCGGACCGTCAAGACGGACCGTCAGGATCGGGCGGATAACGAGGCCGTCACTGCGCAGGGTTGGCGACGGGTCCGGTGCAGGCGAGGAACGCCGGCGGCGAGGCTCCGCCGCAGATGCGGGTGCGCGCCTGCTCGACCTCGGCCTCGGTCGCGGCGCGCACCAGAACCCGCCCTGCGCGATTCTCGGAGAGGGCGGTGGTCCAGTATTCGGCCACGGCGAAAGCGTGTTCCGGACGGCGCAGCGCCGGATCCGGCTTCAGCAGCAGGGTATGTTCGCGGCCGGAGGACGAGGTCGGCGGCGGATCGCTGCGCCAGTCGCGCGCGGGCCGACTGCAGCAGGCGCTCACCACGCCGGCGGCGCGCCATTCCTCGACGACGTCTGCGGCGGGCTGGCGGTCCTTCTCGCGGCTGGGGCCGAAGACCTCGGGGACGTCCACATAGATATAATCGGTGAACCGGGCGGTCGCCGCCGTGCGGCCGACGTCGGTCGCCTCGGCGGCGCTGAGGTAGGCCACGATCGCCCTGAGCTGAGACTCGGAGAGCTGGATGGTCTCGCCGGGCGGCGGGGGCCACAGGGGACGGGGCACCCGTCGGCCGGCCGCGTCGAGCATGGCCTTGTCCGCGTCGGAGAAGCAGCGCGTCGACATCAGGTCGATCCGCCGGGTCCAGTCGGCGGCGTCGAGCGCCTCGTACAGGGCCAGGTTCACGTCGAAGTCGGACATGGCCATGCCGCGGGCCCCGACCCGGAACTCCTGGCACTTGGTCTCGAAGACCCCTGAGCGGGTCTTGGAATCGCCGACGGCGTGCGAGAGGGCGGTGTAGAACGCCTGGCTCTGGATCGTCGCGGGCGCGCCGCCCGCCGGCTTGAACATCTGGTTGCTGAGCACCACGCCGGCCGGGATCTCGCCCATCGGCGGCGGCAGGTTCTGCCGCACGACATAGGCCGCGGCGAAGGAGCGCTGGAACTCGAGCGCCACCGACACGGCGCCGACCTTGGAGGCGGCCGGATCGACGGGGCTCCTGACGTCGATGGCGTAGCCGACGTTGCGGTTGCCGAGCGGGTCGAGGATCAGGGTCTGCGAGTCCGCGCGCGGCAGGTTGCGGCTGGGGTCGCGCACCAGGTTGACGAGATTGTCGACGGCGCCGCCGGCGGACCGGATGTCGGCGTCGCTGACCTGTTTGGGCCATTGGCCGCCGAACGCCGCATAGGCGTTGAGCGCGTCGGGCAGGATCTGGGAGAAGGCCACCCATTGGGAGGAGTTGAAGCCCTGGACGGCGAAGTCGACGTCGATGGTCATCCCCTGGTCCAGACGAACCCAGGGCGTCATGATCGTCTTGGCGTTCTGGCTCGAGGCCAGCGGCGTGCCGGCGGTGGGGTTTATGGCCAGGGTCAGCACCGGCACGGCGGGGATTTCGGTGGCGCCGGCGCTGTTGCGCAGGATGATCTTGGGCGTGACCGCGACGCCCCGGGCGTCGCGCCAGGCCAGGTGTCCGAACTTGCCGCCGCGCCGGGCGCGCAAGGCGTCGACGCCCGGGGTGTTGAACGACGGCGTGATGACCACCCGGGCGTAGAGGGCGCCGGGGTTGGCCGCGATCGGCAGTTGCGCCGGCGCGGAAACGACGAAAGCCTGCGCCAGGGCCGGCGCCGGCGCCGTTGCGAGAACGGCAGCCGAGACGACGGCGACAAGTCCGCGGCGCCAGATCCCCGTGACCATGACAGCTCCCCCAAAACCGCCGGTATCTGAAACCCATATAGCTCAGGTTGCAAGAGGGGGCGGCTCTGAAGAGCGGTCATCTCGGGCGCTGGGGACCCAGGGTTGCGGCGAGCGGGCCGCGCGCCCTCAGGCGCGGGCGCGACGGAACGGGTTCACCGGGCTGGCGTCGTCCAACTCGCTGAGGTCGCGCTCGGCGACGTTCGGCGCGAAGAAGCTGGCGAAGATGGTGATCAAGGACATCAGCGCCGCATAGCCGGCCAGCGGGATCCAGGCCTGCTGTTCGGAGGCCATGTTGATGCCGGCCCAGGCGATGATCGCCGCCCCGATCAGCGGGGCGGTGCCGCCGGCGATGGGGGCCGAGATCTCGCGGGTCGCCGCCACGCCGATGTAGCGGGTGCGGGCGCCGAAGAACTCGGCCAGCATGGCCGCCTGCGAGCCGAACAGGCCCCAGTTGGCGATGCCGAGGGTCAGGCCGAGCATGGCCGCCGAGGCGATGACGTTGCCCTGGCTGAACACCCACCAGGTCGGGAAGGCGAGGATCAGGCCGGCGACGGCGAAGCCGCGATAGACCCGGATGCGGCCGAACTTGTCGCTCAGCCAGCCGGCCAGGGCCACCGAGGGCGCCCCGATGATCGCGGCCACCAGCAGGCAGAAGGTTCCGGTCTTGGCCGAGCCGCCGGCGATCTTCACCAGATAGCTGACCGCCAGCACCTGATAGAGCGAGGAGCCGCCGACCTCGGCGATGCGCAGGCCGATGCCGACCAGCACCAGCCGCCAGGAGCGCTTCATCAGGTCCTTCACCGGGGCCTCGGAGACCTGATCGTGGGCCTCCAGTTCGGTGAAGGTCGGGGTCTCCTTCAGGCGCAGGCGAATCCACAGGGCGACGCCGACGATGATGATGCTGGCCAGGAAGGGCACGCGCCACAGCCACGGGTGGGTGGCGAGGTCGGCGAACTGGGCGAGGATCAGCACCACCAGCGGGGCGGACATGGCCCCGACGATCACCCCGACATAGGGCAGGGAGGCGAAGAAGCCGCGCTGCTTGCGCGGCGCATATTCGGTCATCAGCACCGAGGCGCCGGCCTGTTCGGCGCCGGCCCCGAGGCCCTGGGCGAAGCGCAGGACGACCAGCATGATCGGCGCCCAGATGCCGATCTGGGCGTGGGTCGGCAGCAGGCCCATCAGGGTCGAGGAGGCGCCCATCAGCAGGATGGTCAGGGCCAGCACGGTGCGGCGGCCGATGCGGTCGCCGAGCCGGCCGAACAGGATGCCGCCGATCGGCCGGGCGCCGAAGCCGACGAGGTAGGCGCCGAAGGAGGCCATCAGCGCCACCGCCGGCGTCTCGCCGGGGAAGAACAGCTCGCTGAAGACGATGGCCGAATAGAGCGAGTAGAGGGCGAAGTCGTAGTACTCGAGCGCGCTGCCGAGCGCGCTGGCCCAGGCGGCCTTGTAGAGGTCCTTCTTCGGCACGACCTTCTCAGGCGTGTCGGTGGCCGCGATGGTGGTCATGGATGCGTCGCCTGTCCCCGGAGTTTATGTCGCGGGGACGGCTGGAGTCGCGGCTTCGCGCCGCGCGCCCGTCCTTCCCCCCGTTTCGTTGCATGCAATAAAGCCGGAGCCGGGCCGGAAGGGAAGGCGGTTCGGTGAACCGGGTGCGGAAGTCGGACTCAGGCCGAGCTTCGCCGGGGCGCCGGCGGGTCGCCGGCCTCGGCGCCGGCCGGCGCGGTTCCGGGCCCATCCGTGTGGACGTCCGCCATGGCGGCGGAAGCGGCGGGCGGCGCAGCGTGGGGCGGCGCAGCTTCGGCCGGCGCAGCTTGGCGCGGCGACAGGCCGAGCAGGGCGCAGAAGCCGGCGACATGGTCCTCCAGCGACTCGTCGGCGAAGGTCTCTTCCTGGACGGCGTCGGCCAGCAGTTCGGAGAGCTCGTCCTCCAGGCCGTCGGCCTCGTCGCCCTCGTATTCGGTCCAGATCAACGCCGCGACCGCGCGCTTCACCTCGGCGTGGCGGCGGCGGATGCGGGCATGCCGCTCGGCCAGTTCGACGGCCTGGGCCTGCGGGCTGTGGCGTTCCCTCGCCAGCTTGGCCTGCAGGGCGAAGGTCTGCCGCAGGGAGCGGGAGATGCGGTGGAAGGCCATGGCCATCTCGCCCGCCTCCCGGGTGTCGGTCGCCGCCACCGCCCGCGCCTGGAGATCGCGCGCCAGCGCCATGCCAAGCTCGGCCAGCTCGCCCAGCAGCACCTGATGACGGTCGGACATGGCGGCGGTGTCGGTCACGAACAAAAAGAGAACACCAGCGCAGACCGAGGTCAAAATTTTTCGGAGATTTTTTTGGCAGGCCTCGCGTCGGCGCCGCGGCGCGGTGGCGGTCGGCGAACGATGGCGCTTGATCCGGCCGGTGCGGTCACGGTTAATCGGCGCCCCAGTCGTGGAGCTTCCGGAGATCCCATGCGTCGCAGCCTGATACCCGCCCTCGCCGCCCTCGCCGTCGTCGGCGCCTGCAGCCGCGCGGAGAACGCCGACGGCCAAACCCCGGGCGCCCAGGCTGACGGCGCCCTGCCGTTCAAGGTGGAGGAGGTCGCCGACCTCGAGTCCCCGTGGGCCATGACCTTCCTGCCCGACGGGCGGATGCTGATCACCGAGAAGGCCGGGACCCTGCTGCTGGCCTCCGCCGACGGCCAGGATCGCAAGAGCGTGGCCGGCATTCCGGCGGTCTCGGCCGAAGGCCAGGGCGGGCTGATGGACGTGGTGCTGCACCCGTCCTTCGCCCAGAACCGCATGATCTATTTCAGCTATGCGGAGGCCGGAGAGGGCGGCAAGGGCGTAGTGCTGGCGCGCGGCGTGCTGGCCGACGGCGACGCCCCGGCGCTGCAGAACGTCCAGACCCTGTTCCGCGCCGCGCCCTTCGTCGACGGCAATGGGCACTTCTCGGGCCGCATCGCCTTTGCGCCCGACGGTAAGCTGTTCTTCACCAGCGGCGACCGCCAGAAGTTCGACCCGGCGCAGGACCCGAAGGCGACGCTGGGCAAGACGCTGCGGCTGAACGACGACGGCACGCCGGCCGCCGGCAACCCGCTGGCCGCCCAGGGCTTCCACCCGGCGGTCTGGTCCTATGGCCACCGCAACCTGCTGGGCATCGCCTTCGACGGGGCCGGCAACCTGTGGCAGCAGGAGATGGGGCCGGCCGGCGGCGACGAGGTGAACCTGGTGCTGCCGGGCCGCAACTACGGCTATCCGAAGGTCTCCAACGGCTCGCACTACGACCGGCCGCCGTGGAACGGCCAGGACATTCCGGACCACAGCGAGGGCGACGGCTTCGAGGCGCCGAAGGTGTGGTGGAACCCGGCGATCTCGCCGGCCGGCCTGATGATCTATTCGGGCAAGCTGTGGCCTCAGTGGCGCGGCGACGTGTTCATCGGCGGCCTGTCCAGCCAGGCGCTGATCCGCGTCGACGTCGACGGGACCAATGCGACCAAGGGCGACCAGTGGCCGATGGGCACCCGCATCCGCGAGGTCGAGGAAGGCCCGGACGGGGCGATCTGGCTGCTGGAGGACGGCGCCCGCGGCGCCGCGGGCCAGCTGATGAATCTGACGCCGGCGGGCGGACGGACCGGCCGCCCCCCCC
>JAEYTM010000272.1 GCA_023434015.1 Pseudomonadota bacterium
GGCGACCGCAAGGTCCAGATCGCCGTCGCCGTCCACGTCACCCAGCGCAGTCCCGTACGCGCCGTCGGCGGTGAGATAGGGTACGGCGGCCGCATAGCCGCCAGTTCCGTCGCTCAGCAGCACGGAGGCGCTGCCCCCGAGGAGGTTGCCGGTGACGATGTCCAGTACGCCATCGCCGTTCAGGTCGCCCAGCGTGACCGACGCTGGATAGTCGCCGACGTCGATCGTTAGATTTAGTGCAAAGCCGCCCGCCCCGTCGCCCAGCAGCACCGAAACCTTATCGCCGCTGTTATTCGCGACAACCGCGTCCAGGTTTCCGTCGCCGTTCATGTCGCCAAGGGCGAAAGCAGTTCCGGTCACGGCGATGTCGGACCCCGCGCCGAACCCGCCGCTGCCATCGCCCAGCCTTACCTCGATCTTAAAGTTGTGGATGGTCACGAGGTCCAGGACCCCGTCACCATCCAGATCGCCAAGCGCGAGCGCCCTCACGGCCGTTTCCGTGGTCAGGGTAGACGCCGCGCTGAAGCCCCCGGTCCCGTCTCCCATCGATATTGAGACGGTCCCCGAGGTGAAGTTCGCGGCCACAAGGTCGAGGTCGCCATCGCCGTCAAGGTCGGCCGTCGCCACGTAGACCGGCTGGATGCCGGTGGTGATGGTGCTGTCCAGTTTGAGCATATGCCCCACGCGCCTGCAGTTTGCGCGGTCCTAGAGCATGAATCAGGCGTGAAGCCACCCTATGTTTAGGCCGATCCGCGCCTTTACGGCCCTCCTGACTTTAGGCCCCGAAGATCCAGCCCGTCGTCAGGCCCGAGAGCTGGACGTTCTGCAGCACCAGTCGCGCTCCGCTCGGGTCGGCGACAGCGTCGGCGCGCCGCGGAGCTCGCCCGGAGTGCGCCGATGGACCTCCGGCGCTTCCTGCAGGCTTTCGAGACGCTGCATGGCGCGAGCCCCGACCGAGCGCTGCGTATGGCTAGGCTGACGGAGGCGAGGCGGCTTCTGGATACAGAGGAGTTTTCGATGAAGGAGATCGCTTGGCGGGTCGGCTACAGCCACGTCAGCAATTTCGTCGCCGCCTTCTCCAGCCACTTCGGCCAGCCCCCCGGGCAGTTCAGCCGTCGCGTGCGGACGGCGGCCACCTAGGCGTCGTGGATCGGCGTATCCTGGCGCCAGATCGCGTCCCCGCCCGTGGACCGGTCGTCTCGCCGCGGAGCCATGGCCAGGGCCAGCCCCAGCAGCGCCTGGCGCTGACGCGGGGTCATGGCGGCATAGGCCGCCATCAGGGCCGACGCTCCGGAAAGGTCTTCGGACGGGTCGCTCTTGCTCATCGAGGCGATACGGGCGCCGAAAGAGCCGGGTGCGCAAGGCCCCGCGTTCCTCAAACCGTGCCTTATGATCATTTCGCAGCCGGATCAGGCGGACCGCGCATGAAAAAGGCCCCGCAGTCGCCTGCGGGGCCTTAACTTTCGGACGCCTACGTCAGGCCGCGCCGCCCTTGTCGCGACGTTCGGCGTAGATGATCAGCGGCTGGGCGCGGCCTTCGATGACTTCGGCGTTGACCACCACTTCCTCGACCCCGTCGTAGGTCGGCAACTCGTACATGGTGTCGAGCAGCACGCCTTCCAGGATCGAACGCAGACCCCGCGCGCCGGTGCGCCGCTGGATGGCCTTGCGGGCCACGGCGTTCAGCGCGTCATCGGTGAACGTCAGACCGACATTCTCCATGTCGAACAGCCGCACATACTGCTTCACGAAGGCGTTCTTCGGCTCGGTGAGGATCTTCACCAGCGCCTTCTCGTCCAGGTCGTCCAGGGTGGCGATCACCGGCAGACGGCCGACGAACTCCGGGATCAGGCCGAAGCGCAGCAGATCGTCGGGCTCCACCTGACGGAAGATCTCGCCAGTGCGACGCTCGTCCGGGTCGGAGACCTTGGCGCCGAAACCGATCGACGTGCCCTGCCCCCGGGCGGAGATGATCTTCTCCAGCCCGGCGAAGGCGCCGCCGCAGATGAACAGGATGTTGGTGGTGTCGACCTGCAGGAACTCCTGCTGCGGATGCTTGCGCCCGCCCTGAGGCGGCACGGAGGCGACGGTGCCTTCCATGATCTTCAGCAGCGCCTGCTGCACGCCTTCGCCCGACACGTCGCGGGTGATCGACGGGTTGTCGGACTTGCGGCTGATCTTGTCGACTTCGTCGATGTAGACGATGCCGCGCTGGGCGCGTTCGACGTTGTAGTCGGCGGCCTGCAGCAGCTTCAGGATGATGTTCTCGACATCCTCGCCCACATAACCCGCTTCGGTGAGCGTCGTTGCGTCCGCGACGGTGAACGGCACGTCGATGATTCGCGCCAGGGTCTGGGCGAGCAGCGTCTTGCCGGTCCCGGTCGGGCCGATCAGCAGGATGTTGGCCTTGCCCAGCTCGACGTCGTTGTTCTTCGTAGCGTGGTTCAGGCGCTTGGAGTGGTTGTGGACGGCGACCGAGAGCACCTTCTTGGCGTGGTCCTGGCCGATCACATAATCGTCGAGAACCTCGCGGATTTCCTTCGGAGTCGGCACCCCGTCCTTTGATTTAACAAAGGAAATTTTGTGCTCTTCCCGAATGATGTCCATGCACAGTTCGACGCATTCATCGCAGATGAACACCGTCGGGCCCGCGATCAGCTTGCGGACTTCGTGCTGGCTCTTGCCGCAGAACGAGCAGTAGAGCGTGCTCTTGGAGTCTCCGCTTGCGGCCTTGGTCATGGTCGTTTTCTCACTCTCCCGACGACACGGCCGTGAGCCGGCCGCGCCGCCCATCCGGGACGTCTGCGCCCTTACAATGCAGATTACGCGCCGCGGGTTGTCTAAGTCTTGACATTCCCCGATCCGGACCGGGATCACAAGCTTTCGCTGACGGCAGCGGCAATTGGTGGCGCGGCGCCCGCAGGGGCGTCGCCATTTTAGATGGGAAGCGGACCGAAATGACACAAGAGCGGTCCGAACCGGCGACACCGGCGGACGACGCCCAGCCGCCCGCGTGGGCGGACGGCGCGCCCATCGTGGCCTTCGACTTCGACGGCACGCTGACTGTGCGCGACAGCTTTACGGCCTTCCTCAAGTGGCGCGCAGGCGGCGCCCGCTACACCCTCGGGCTCCTGCGCCTCCTGCCCGCGGCGATCGCCTATCTGTTCCACAGAGACCGTGGCCGGATAAAGGCGAAGGCGACGGCCGAATTCCTGAAGGGCGTGGCGCGAGAGCGGCTGGAGGCCGACGCCCGCGCCTTCGCCCAGGCCTGTTCGCGCAGCCTGCTGCGTCCTGACGCTGTCGCGGCCTGGAAACGCTGGCGGGCGCAGGGCGTGCGGCTGGTCATCGTCACCGCCTCGCCGGACGTGGTGGTGGGCCCCTTCGCCCGGGGCCTCGGCGCCGATCTGCTGATCGGCACCGAACTGGCCTATGACGCCATGGACCGCGTCACCGGCGTCTTCGCCACCCCCAACTGCCGTGGGCCGGAGAAGATGGTCAGGCTGCACGACCGCTTCGGGCCGGAGCTGCGCATCAAGGCCGCCTATGGGGACACCCGCGGCGACCGGGAGATGCTGGGCGCCGCCGAGATCGCCGGCTACCGGGTGTTCACCGCCCGCCCCTGAGCGGCCTAGACCGGTACGGACCGCAGCGCGTCCACGAAGGCGTCGCGCCAGGCGGTGACGTCGGCGGTCCGCACCCCTTCGATCAGGCTCTCCCAGCGGCGGATACGCTCGGCGCGGTCCATCGCCAGCCCGCGGTGGATGGCGTCGGAGACGTCCTCGCGGCTGAACGGGTTGACGATCAACGCCTCGGGCATCTGCTCGGCGGCGCCAGCGAACCGCGACAGGATGAGCACGCCGGGATCGGACGGGTCCTGGGCGGCCACATATTCCTTGGCGACGAGGTTCATCCCATCGCGCAGCGGGGTGACAAGGCCGACAGCCGCGGCGCGATAGATTCCCGCCAGTTCGTCGCGCCGATAGCTTCGATTGGCGTACCGGATCGGCACCCAGTCCACCGTCGCGAAGGCGCCGTTGATCCGCCCCGACACGCCATCGAGCCGCGCCCGGATCTCCTGATAGGCGGCCACCTCCCCGCGGCTTGGCGTGGCGATCTGCAGTAGGAACACCTGCTCGTGGGCGTTCGGCGTGTCGTTCAGATACTGTTCGTAGGCGAGGAAGCGCTCCTCCAGCCCCTTGGAATAGTCCAGCCGATCGACGCCGACGATCATCCGGCGCCCGTTCAGGCTGGCCTCCATCCGCTCGCGCCAGCCACGAGCCACCTCACCCTCCGCCGCCTCGATGAAGGCCTCGGCGTCCAGCCCGATCGGATAGGCCCCGAGCTTGACGTTGCGGCCGAACGCCGTCGCCGTTTCGTCGACGACCGTCCCACCCGCGGCCTGCACCACATAGTCCTGGAAGGCGCCCAGGGAGTCCTCACTCTGGAAGCCGACCAGGTCGTAATCGAACAGCGACTGCACCAGTTCGCGGTGGTTCGGCAGGGTGTCGAACAGCCGGCGCGCCGGCCAGGGGATGTGCAGGAAGAAGCCGATCCGGTTGCGCACGCCAAGGCGGCGCAGCTCCCGGGCCATCGGGATCAGATGATAGTCGTGCACCCAGATGAAATCGTCGGGCTCCAGAAGCGGCAGCACGGTCTCGGCGAACCGGGTGTTGACCCGTGCATAGCCCTCGCCGAACGAGCGTTCATAAGCCGACAGGTCGATCCGGTAGTGGAAAAGCGGCCAGAGGGTCCGGTTGGCGTAGCCATTGTAGTACTCGTCCCGATCCTGTTCCTCGAGATCGACGGTCGCAACGGTCACGTCGTGGCCACGCTGCATGGAGATCTGGCCGGTGAAGCTGTCTACCGTGCGCCCGCTCCAACCGAACCATATGCCGCTGTATTCGCGTAAGGCGGCCGACAGAGCCATGGACAGGCCGCCGACGCTGGCGCCGTGCTCGTCCTCCGGATGGCTGACGCGGTTGGAGATGACAATCAGCCGTCCCATGCGATCTCCTTCGCCGAAACCGCGAACCCGACGGGCCGCCCCGGCGGCGCGCCGCTTCATCCCGCGGGAATGATCACGGAGGGAACGCCCCAGGTGTGTTCCAGGTCGCGCGCCAGCTCGAACCCATCGCGCTGCCCGGACAGTTCTGGATGGATAAGCGCGATATCGGCAGCAGTCTGGGCGACGATCGCCAAAGCCCGCGCAGCTGAATCGACCGGACCGAGAACATTGAGACCGGCATCGGCCAACAACTCTACAATACGATCAGGAAGATCCTTCAATCTCCCCACCACCATGACCGTCGAAAACTGCTCGCATTGGCCGATCAAATCATTAGGCATGTTCATGCGCGATGGCATACGCCAGCGCTTGAAATGGGAAAACACCTGCCCGGCTAAACTTAATGTGAGGCCGACCACGGCCTTGTGATGCCGCTGCTCAGGCAAGAAAAAGCCCGCGAAGGCCGCCGCAGCGGCCCTCGCGGGCGAACATCTCGGCGATGCGGAGCCGATCAGCTCTCGGCGTCGCGCTTTTCCCAGACGTGATCGACGATGCCCCAGTCACGGGCTTCCTCGGCGGTCATGAAGCTGTCACGGTCGAGCACGGCCTCCACGGTCTCCACCGACTGGCCGGTGTGGCGGGCATAGAGTTCGTTCAGCCGGCGCTTGGTCTTGATGATGTCCTCGGCATGCCGCTCAATGTCGGAGGCCTTGCCGGAGAAGCCACCCGACGGCTGGTGCACCATGATCCGCGAGTTCGGCAGGGCGATCCGTTGGCCCTTCTCGCCCGCCATCAGCAGGAACGAGCCCATCGAGGCGGCCATACCCAGGCAGAGGGTGATCACCGGGCTCTTGATGTACTGCATGGTATCGTAGATCGCGAGGCCCGAGGTCACCACTCCACCGGGGGAGTTGATGTACATCTGGATCTCTTTCTTGGGGTTCTCTGCCTCGAGGTGCAGCAACTGGGCGCAGATCAAGGAGGCCATGCCGTCCTCGACCGGACCGGCCAGGAAGACGATCCGATCCTTCAGCAGACGGGAGAAAATGTCGTAAGCGCGCTCGCCTCGGCTCGTCTGCTCGACGACCATCGGCACGAGGCCCAGCGCGGTGGTGACGGGGTCACGCATGGGGAGGGAGTCCTTCCTGGAATCTTTGCGAGCCTGCCGGTCGGCTCGCCGCCATGGATATCGCGTGCCGAAGGCCAGGGCGCAAGCGGCCCGCGGAATTCCCCCGCCGGAACTGATCGCGGCCTCGCACGCTGACGCAGCGGGAAGAGCCCGAGGTCCAATGATCCAGTACGCGGTGACGCTCAAAGACGGCGATTGGACCGTCTTCCGGGACGGTCAGCCTCTTGAGCGAGGCCTGACACGCTCCGCCGCCATTCAGCTGGCCCAGGACCTGGCGTTCGACGCCGAGTCGCGGGGCTCCGCCGTCGAGCTTCTCATCCAGGGCTATTACGGAGACATGTCCCGCCGCCTGAGCGGCGGCGAGGACTGACGCGTCAGCGGCGCGCGGCGGACTTGGCTTCGCGCTTCGCGCGGGCTTCGGCCTTGGCCTGGGCCTTACGTTCCTTGCGTTCCTGGCGCTTCAGCTCGAGCTGAGCTTCTTCATTGTTCTCAAGCGCGATCCGGGCCGCTTCCGCGGCGGCCTCGGCGGCCTCACGAGCGGCTTCCTTCTCGGCGGCGCGCTTGGCGCGCACTTCCTCAAGCTCGCGAGCCTTGCGCTCGGCGCGGGTCTCGAAAACCTCGGCGGTGACAGTGGGCTTGGGCTTGAACTTGGCCAGCAGGGCCTTGCGGGCCTCCGCCTGACTTTCGAGTCGTTCGGCGAACCCGCCGATCTTCTGGTCGCGCATCGTTACTTTCTGAATATGCAGGGACGTCGGCGGGGAAACCCGCGCCGACGCCTGTCGGTTGCCGCCTTAGCCGACGATCTCGTCTTCGGTGAAGAACTGAACGATCTCGAGCTTGGCGTTGTCCTGGCTGTCGGAGCCGTGGACCGAGTTTTCGCCGACGCTTTCGGCGAACAGCTTGCGGATGGTGCCATCGGCGGCCTGGGCCGGGTTGGTGGCGCCCATCACTT